>JBEBCR010000476.1:0-2878 GCA_041157565.1 Planctomycetota bacterium
ACAAGTAGTCCTTGGTGGCGCGGTGCGGCTCGTCGGGGTCGAGCAGCGCCTCCTTCCACACGGCCAAGTGCCCTTGCATCGCCTCGATGCGTCCGAGCACCGCGGCGCGGGCCGCGGCCGAAGGCTCCTGGTCGCCGGCGGCGGCCTGCGCGTACGCCTGGTTCCAGCGCGGCTCGAGCTGGGTCCACTCGTTCCAGTCGTTGAAGGTGGCCACCAGCGTCCAGTCGCGCGCGCCGCGCGTGGCCGAGCGCCACGTCGTGCCGAGCGGGTCGCCGCCGCAGTCGCCCATCACGCGCACGCACACGGCCGCGCCGTCGACGCCGGGGATGTTCGGGCCGCTCCAGCCGGCGACGCCCGAGTCGTCGAAGCCCGGCCAGGCGATGCCGATCGAGCCGCGCGACTCGTCGTCCTGCGCCGCCCACTGGCGCGAGGCGTCGTGGATCGCGTCGCAGAACCCCTCCAGCGCGTCCGCGCTGGTGCGGCTCGACTGGCCGGAGACGAAGTCGCTCCACGTCCTGTGCTGGAGGATGTCCTGCGTGACGAGGCTCCAGCGCGCCGTGGAGCGGAAGGCGGCGCCGCCCTGCGGCACGTCGTCGGCCACGAGGTGCACGCGCTCGCCGCTGCGCTGCTCGGCGCGCGCGACGAGGGCGGCCCAGTCACCGTCGGACAGGCACCCGGACCCGTCGTTGGAGCAGATCGCGTTGTGGAAGGCGTGCACGACGACTCCGCCATCGCGCCGCAGCGTGGCGCGCCGCGGCCCGAACTCGGCCAGCATCGCCACGAGGTCGTCCTCGATCGCCTGCACGCGCGCGGCGAAGCCCCCGATGCCGGGGACCCAGCCGAGCATGTGCACCTTCGGCTCGATCATCAGGCCGATCTTCAGGTCGCCGCCATTCGCCTCGCAGGCGGCGTACAGCGCGCGCAGCGCCTGCAGGTTGACCGGTTCGCGGCCGATGGAGACCTCGTGCTGCGCCAGGCGGTGCCCGTCGAAGGTGTACAGCACGCTGTCGAAGCCGGTGGCGGCGATCAGCCGCGCGTGCCACGACAAGAGCGCCGGGTCGCGCGAGTCGTACGAACCGGCGATGGGCAGCCAATCGGAGCCGCGCAGCGTGCTGATGGCGAGGTCGCGCCGGCCGTTGGTCCGCAGGTTGTCGGGCGAGTGCGACAGGGTCCACATCGTCGGCGCGCAGAACGGCGGGCTCGTCCACGCCCACGTGCCCCAGCGCGCGGCGAGGTCGTTCGCGACCGGCGCCGCCTGCGGGTAGCGGAACGAGCGGTAGCGTCCGACGTAGCTCGCCATGGCGTGGCGGCGCGACATGCCGTGGGCGGCGCCCGCCTCGCCGAGCTGGACCTCGTCGAGCTGCACCGCGCCGCGCACCTGCTTGCGCACGTCGACGACGACGCGCTCGTGGTCGAAGCCGACGTTCGACGCGGTGGCGCGGTCCGTGGCGAGCCAGATCCAGCGCCCGCGCTGCGACGCCACGGGCAAGAGGCTCGCCTGCGCCAGCAGCGTTCCCATGTGGTCGGGTACGGAGCCCGAGGCGGCGCGCACGTGGAGGTCGATGCGCACGCGCGGATCGGGCGCGGCGGGCAGTTGCGCGGCGGGGTCGATGCGCAGCCACACGCCCGCCTGCGGCTTGTCGCCGGCGCGCGGAGCGCGTTCGCTCGCGCCGAGCGCGATCGACTGCGTGGCGGCGGCGCGTCCAGTGCCGACCAGCGCCAGCCAGCGCGCGCCTTGGTAGGTCTCGTGGTTGGTCGCGCGCGCGGCGTTGCCGAAGAGCGTCCAGCCGCCTTGTCCTTCGAAGCCCGCGTCGACGAGCGGCCATTGCTCGCGCTCGTGGTGGCCGATGCGCGCGTCGTCCACGCGCACCACGCCGGCGCCTTGGCAAGCGACGCGCAGCTCGAGCGACAGGCTGGCGGGGCGCACGCGCGCGTCGTGCGGCGCGATGGGCCGCGTGCGCACGGGGATCCAGCGTCCGCGCGGAGCGTTGAGCAGCGAATCGCTGCGCGCCAGCACGACTTCGCCCGCGGCCTCGCGCGAGACGAGCTCGAGGACGGCGTCGCCCGCGTGGCCGGCATCGAGCTTGAACCACGCCTGCGCCTCGAGCTTGACGCCGCTCTGGCCGAGGCCCGGGCGGCCCGCGACGTCGAAGCCGCCGCCGATGGCGAGCACTTGCGTCAAGGATGCTTGACCAGCGACCTGCGCCACGAGGTGCGTGGGGCGCTCGAGGTCGGCGGCGGGCGCGAAGATCGCGCCGCTCGCGCTCCATTGCGCCGCTCCGGACACGAAGTCCCCGTTCGGCAACGGATGGCGCGTCTCGGGCGCGATGCCCGGATGCGCCACGGCCGCGAGAGAGACGGCGATGGGGGCAAGCAGTCGTAACACGGTGGGCCCTCCCTGGCTTTGTTGGAGACGCGCCGCGCATCCGCCGGACTGCCGCACACGAGGGATGCGGCACGCGGAGTCGGCGTGCCGCTGGGCGATGGTGCGGCGAGTCCGTCAGGGATGCGCGGTCGCGCCACCCGTACCATCGGGTGGCGCTGCGCGGGAGAGGAGAGCTTCGTCGGCATGGTGCCACAAATGGGTCGTCCTAGCAATTGCCGCCGCTGTGTCCAATTTGCGGCCTTTGGCTGGTCGATCGCAGGCTGGGCCGGAACCGGTGCTGCCCAGCGCCGTCCCGCGCCCCGGCCAGCTCCCCCGGACGATCAAGCCGCCAGCAGTAGGAACGCCGTCCCGCAGGCGAACAAGGCGGGCAGGGCGAGGCGCGCCAACACGCCCGCCATGGACGGTTCCTGCACGCGCAGCTCGCCGTCGACGATGCGCGCGCGGCACGGCAAGTCCCCGACGAGGAAGCAATCGCGGCGTTCGTCGTCGACC
>JBEBCR010000477.1:0-4165 GCA_041157565.1 Planctomycetota bacterium
GCGCGCGGCGGCGCGCCTTGGAGGTCGGGGAGCCCGAGTCGCAAGGACGCATCCAATCCGAGATCGAGCGCCGCGACCACCTCGACGCCACCCGCGAGGACGCGCCGCTGAGGAAGGGCGACGACGCCATCGAGCTCGACACCGACTGCTTGTCGCAGGACGAGGTCGTCGAACGCCTGCTGCAGCTCGCGCGCGCCGCGCGCGTCGGCGGATCGTTGCGCCACGAGGCGTCCTCCTGATGTCGGGCTCGAGGCCGGAGGCGACGGCGAAGGAGCCGCGAGCCAAGCCCGCGCGCGCCGAAGCCGTGGAGGCGCCCGTGCGCGTCGACATCACCCCGACCTACCGCGCCTGCAGCTTCGCCGCGCGCTGGTTCTGCCGGCTGTACCACCGCGTGCGCGTCGAGGGCCTCGAGCACGTGCCTCCGCGCGGACGCGTGCTGCTCGCCAGCAACCACGCGTCGTGGCTGGACATCCTCCTGCTCGGCGGGCTCGTGCCGCGGCACGTGGCCTTCGTGGCGCGCGACACGCTCGCCGATTGGCGCTGGCTCGGTTGGACGATGGAGCAGTGCCGCGCGATCCTGGTGCGGCGCGGCGCCGGCGACCGCGGCGCGCTGCGCGCGATGGTGGCGCACCTCGAGGCCGAGGACTGCGTGGCCATCTTCCCCGAGGGCACGCGCTCCAAGGACGGACGGCTGCTCGAGATCAAGGGCGGGGCGCTGATGGCGGCCCGCCTCGGTCGCGCGCCCATCGTGCCGGTGGGCATCGAAGGCGCGCACCGCGCCTGGGGGCGCGGCATGGCCTTGCCCTTGCCCAGGAAGATCGTGATGCGCTTCGGAGCGCCCCTCGACCCCATGGATCCGCGCGCGGTGGAACTCCTGTCCGAGCGCATTCGCGACTTGTCGGGCGAGGCGCGTCGCGCCCAGCCCTGAGCCAAGAGGGGGACGGTCCTCCCCGCGCGGGCCACTGTTCGCGCCGCGCGGAGACGCCCTCCCAACGGGCTGCGGGGCGGCTGAGCGGCCGCCGCATGGACGCGCAAGCGCCGCTCGGGTAGAGTGTTCCGCCTTGCCTGGCGCCGCGCCGCCCCTCCCGAAGGGTGCAGGCGACGCGTCGATCGGGCCTTCGCAGGCGTCGCACCCGGTGTCCGGGGGCGGGCGCCACCCACGGACCCCGTAGACGACGACATCCCACTTACCCGAATGGTTCCCGCCTGGAACAAGCTCAAGCAGTTCGACCTCTCCCAGGATGAACTGAACACCCGCCTCGCCGCCGCCTTCGGCGGAATGACCGACAGCGCGCTCGACGACCTGTTGACGCTGTCCATCAAGGACATCATCCCCGGCTCGATCGTGATCGCGAAGGTCGACTCGGTCGACGAGCGCTCGGGCATGGTCGTGATGGACGTCGGCGGCAAGGCCGAGGGCCAGATCGCCATCTCGGAGTTCGGCGAGGTGCTGCCCAAGGCGGGCGAGACCTACGAGGTCTACTACGAGGGCCTCGACGACAGCGACCAGGCGAACCTCTCCAAGCGCCGCGCGGATCGCACGCGCGCCTGGGAACGGGTCAGCACGAAGTACAAGGAAGGCGACGACATCCAGGGCGTCGTCCAGCGCAAGATCAAGGGCGGCCTGCTGGTCGACGTGGAGGGCGTCAACGTGTTCCTCCCGGCGAGCCAGGTCAACCTGCGCCGCACCGCGGACGTGGGCGACTTCCTCAACGAGCCGGTCCGCGCGCGCATCATCAAGATCGACGCGGAGCGCATGAACATCGTCGTGTCGCGCCGCAAGCTGCTCGAGGAGGAGCGCCAGAAGGCCAAGGAGCTGCTGCTCACCGACATCAAGGACGGCCAGGTGCGGCGCGGCACGGTCAAGAACATCGCCGACTTCGGCGTGTTCGTCGATCTCGGCGGCATCGACGGCCTGCTCCACATCACGGACATGTCGTGGGGCCGCATCAACCACCCGAGCGAGATGGTCAAGCTCGACCAGGAGATCGAGGTGGTGGTGCTGCGCGTCGACCAGGACCGCGAGCGCATCGCGCTGGGCCTGAAGCAGAAGACCGCCAGCCCCTGGGACGGCATCGAGACCCGCTACCCCGTCGGCAGCAAGCACACGGGCGAAGTGGTCAACATCATGTCCTACGGCGCGTTCGTGAAGCTCGAGGACGGCGTCGAGGGCCTGGTCCACATCAGCGAGATGAGCTGGACCAAGCGCATCAACCACCCGAGCGAGCTCGTCAAGTCGGGCGACAAGGTCGAGGTGGTCGTGCTCGAGTACAACCACCAGAAGCAGGAGATCAGCCTCGGCATGAAGCAGGCCGAGATGAACCCCTGGGACATGGTCGAGCAGCACTACCCGCTCGGCACGGTCATCGAAGGCACCGTGCGCAACCTCACCTCGTACGGCGCGTTCGTCGAGATCGAGGAGGGCATCGACGGCCTGCTCCACGTCTCCGACATGAGCTGGACCAAGAAGGTCACGCACCCGTCCGAGATGGTGAAGAAGGGCGACAAGCTGCAGTGCGTGGTCCTCTCCGTCGACAAGGAGAAGAAGCGCATCGCCCTCGGCAAGAAGCAGCTGACGCCCGACCCGTGGACGGATTCGATCCCGCAGAACTACCACGTGGGCGACCTGCTCTCGGGCTACGTGACGAAGATCACCAACTTCGGCGCCTTCGTGAAGCTCGAGGACGACCTCGAGGGCCTGCTGCACATCAGCGAGCTGTCCGACCACAAGATCAACTCCGTCGAGGAGGTCTTGAAGATCGGCATGAAGGTCGAAGTGCGCGTGATCCGCGTCGACACCGAGGAGCGCAAGATCGGCCTGTCGTTCGTGCACGCCGACTTCGAGGAGAACGAGAAGCTGCCCGCGTCGGCTCCGGCCGCGGTGGGTGGTTCCGACGAGCAGGGCGGCGACAAGCCCCGCTCGGAAGGCTGAGCCCCGCGCGGGCGTGGACGGCGCACCCGTCCCGCCCGCCGCGCGCGAACGCCATGCGACGCATGTCCGGCGACGCTCCCGCCCGCGAGGGCCGCGGATCGTCGCCGGACTCCTTCTTTCCGCGCGTGCGCGGCCTGCGGTTCCTGTCGCCGGCCCTGCTGGCGGCCTGCGCGGCGCTCCTCCTGGGGTGCCGCTCCGACGGCACGGCCGCCGGGGCGGAGCGGCCGGCCCCGAGCGTGGATCCGCGGCACGAGGCCGCGCTGCTTGCCTGCGAGGGCGCCCTGCGCGACGGCGACGCGCGCCTCGCGCGCTCGATCCTCGCGCGCGTCGCCGCGCAGGCGGACGACGCGGGCACGCTGGCGGCCATCGCGCGCTTGTCGGATTTGCTTGACGGTCGCGAGGCCGCCGAGTCGCTGGATCTGCGGCTGCGCATGCGCATCGTGCGCCCCCCCGGCGACGCGGCTCCCGGGCCGGTCTTGCTCGTGGTCGAGCTCGAGGGGCGTTCGCTGGATGGCGCGCCGCGCACGTTGTCGCCGGGCGCCGCCGAGCTAGAGTTGGAGGAGAGCTCCTGCGACGAGGCGGGCGTCGAGCGGCGCACCATCGAACGCGTGCCCTTGCAGGCGTGGAGCCTCGAAGCGCGGTCCGAGCCGACGCGGGTGGAACTGCACCGCGCGCGCTGGTCGCTGGCGCCCGGGGCCAAGGGCGCGCGCATCGTGGCGCGCTTGTCGCTGCGCGCAGCGCGCGTCGAGGTCGGCGGTCGCCTGCTCGCCTGCCCCGGCGTCGCGACCCGACCGGGCTTCGCCAGCATGGTCGAGCGCGAGCTGGCGGCGCTCGGGGAGGCCCTCCCCTCCGAGCTGGTCGAGGTCGAGCGCCAGCCCTCCCTGACGCGCGGGCTCGCCCTGCGCGTCGCCCTGCGCATCCCCCCGGCTCGCCAACGCGAGGCGCTGCGCCTCCTGGCGGAGGCGCGCGACCTGGACCTCGATCCGCTGCTGGAACTGCTCGTGCCCGCCTGCCGCTGGCTGTGCGGGGCCGAGGTTCCGCCGCAGGACGCCGCCGGCGTGCGCGCCCTGCTGCGCGCTTCGCTGGGCCCTTGACTCGCATCCGCGGTGCATCCGTCCGCGTTGGAGGCTTGCGGGGCGCGCGCAGGCGGTGCGAGACTGCAAGGAGCATGGAAGCGAACCTGCAGGAGCAGCTGCGCGTCATCGGACGCGGCGTCGTCGACCTCATCGAGCG
>JBEBCR010000478.1:0-4028 GCA_041157565.1 Planctomycetota bacterium
GGTTCGCCCTGCCCCAGTCGCCCCAGCTGTTCAAGCAGCTGCTGATGGTGGGTGGCATCGAGCGTTACTACCAGGTGGCCCGCTGCTTCCGCGACGAGGACCTGCGGGCCGACCGCCAGCCCGAGTTCACGCAGCTCGACATGGAGATGAGCTTCGTCGAGGAGTCCGACATCTTCGCCACTTGGGAGAAGGTGCTGCAGGAGACCTTCCGCGAGGCGATGGGCATCGAGATCCAGGTGCCGTTCCAGCGCCTGTCGTGGACCGAGGCGATGGAGCGCTACGGCGTGGACAAGCCCGACCTGCGCTTCGGGCTCGAGCTCGTCGAGTGCGGTCCGTGGGCCGCGCAGTCCTCGTTCAAGGTGTTCGCCGAGTGCGTGGCGAACGGCGGGCGCGTCAAGGCGCTGGTCGTGCCGAAGGCCCTCGAACTGTCCAGGAAGGACATCGAGAGCGGCCTCGAGCCGCTGGCCAAGTCGGCCGGCGCCAAGGGGCTGGCGTGGTGGCGCTGCGGCAAGGACGGCGGCGTCGGACCGCTGGCGCGCTTCGCCGCCGGCGAGCAGGCCGAGGCCCTCATGCGCCAACTCGGCGCGGAGGAGGGCGACCTCGCGCTGTTCGTGGCCGACCGCCAGAAGGTCGTGTGGCGCGCGCTGGGCGAACTGCGCAACGCGCTGGGCAAGCGCTTCTTCCCGGCCAAGCCCGGCGAGTTCCGCTTCGCGTGGGTGACCGAGTTCCCGCTGCTCGAGTGGGACGACGAGAGCGGCCGCTTCTTCTCGGCGCACCATCCGTTCACCGCGCCCATCGACTGGAGCCTCGGCGGCGAGAATCCCGACAAGGCCACGCTCGAGGCGCTCTTGTCGCGCGCCTACGACCTCGTCATGAACGGCTGGGAGCTGGGCTCCGGCTCGGTGCGCATCCACCGGAGCGACGTGCAGCAGCGCATCTTCACGCTGCTCGGCATCGGGCCGGAGGAGCAGCAGAAGAAGTTCAGCTTCCTGCTCGAGGCCCTGAGCTTCGGCGCTCCGCCGCACGCCGGCTTCGCCGTAGGACTCGACCGCCTCAGCGCGCTGACGCTGGGCCTCGACAACATCCGCGACGTGCTGGCCTTCCCGAAGACCGCCTCGGCCACCGACCTGATGTGCGGCGCCCCGTCGCAGGTCGACCCGCGCCAGTTGGAGGAGGTCCACGTGCGCTCGGTGCCGCCGCCGACGAAGTGACGCTTGTCTCCGCCTGCCTGCCGCGCATGGGACCGCGCCCCCGCGAGGGTGGCGCGGCCTGCGGCGGGGGGGGGAGGCTCCGGGGCGAGCCGTCCTTGGAAGCGGGGGCCGCCCCACGAGACGCGGGGCCAGTGGACGCGCCGTCCTGCGTCCCGCGCCCCGGGGAGCCCCCTTCCGTGGGCGGGTGGCGTCGGCGCCCCGCATGGCGTATCCTCCACGCCGATGCCGCCTCCACGGCGCCCCGGACTTCGCCGTCGCGCACGGCGGGCGGGAGCGTCCGGTGGCGGTCGCTCCGATCCGCACGCGTCGCCGCCGGCGCCGCGACGATCGAACCGCAGCGCGCCCCGTCGGGCGCGCGAGCGGCGACTCGAACCGCACGCTGCCTTCAACCAAGGAGACTCTTGAGCTCGACCGACTATCGCGTGAATCGCCAGATCCGGATCCCCGAGGTCCGCTTGATCGACCAGAACGGCGCGCAGGTGGGAATCCTCCCGACCGCCGAAGCCCAACGCATGGCAGACCAGGCCGGCCTCGACCTCGTCGAGGTCTCGCCGACGGCGCGTCCGCCGGTGTGCCGCATCCTCGACTTCGGCAAGTTCAAGTACGCGCAGCGCAAGAAGGAGAAGGGTTCGCACGCCAAGGCGAGCGGCCTCAAGGAACTGCGCGTGCGTCCCGCCATCGACGAGCACGACTTGTCGTACCGCCTCGACCAAGGCCGCAAGTTCCTCAAGGAAGGCCACAAGGTCCAGGTCGTGTGCATCTTCCGCGGCCGCCAGATGGCGCACCCCGAGCACGGCTACCAGGTCATGCAGAAGGTGGCCGAGACGCTGGGGGACATCTCCAAGATCGAGATGATGCCCAAGCTGATGGGCAAGCGCATGACCATGTTGCTGGCGGCCAAGTAGGAAGGGGCGGCGCCCCTACCCTGCGTTTGCGTCCCTACGTTTGCGTTTCGCGCGCGGCGCGCCTCGTCCCGTTCGGGACGGGGCGCCTTGCTTTGCGCGCGGGATCGCCGCGCTTCAGCCTGGATGGCTCGATCCCGGCGGCTCAGTCCGCGCGGCTCGGCGGTCGCGCGCCCTCGGGCGCCTGCTCGCGCAGGAAGCGCGCCAGCGCGAGATGGTCGGCCGGCCGCGGATGCGACTTGCGCCAGCACAGCGCCATGCGCCGCTTCGGGGCGCCTTGCGCGAAGGGCAGGGCCACGGTGTTCGTGCGCACGCCCTTCTGCGCCAGCGCCGGCATCAGCGTCACGCCCATCCCCGCGGCCACCATGTGGCGCAGCGTCTCGAGGCTCGTGGCGCGGAAGTCCTCGTGCGTGGCGTCCGCGCCGGCGCGACGGCACACCTCGAGCGCCTGGTCGCGCAGGCAGTGGCCCTCGTCGAGCAGCAGCACTCGCTCGCCTTCGAGGTCGGACTCCTTGACGCTCTTCTTCTCGGCCAGCGGATGGTCCGCGCCGACGAGCAGCAGGAACGGCTCGTCGAAGATCGGGTGGCGCGCGATGCCCGCCTCGTGCACGGGCAGCGCGAGGATGCCCGCGTCGATCTCGTGCGCGGCGAGCTGCGCCAGGAGCTCCTGCGTCTTGAGCTCGCGGAACGCGAGCTTGAGGCGCGGGAAGCGCCGCCGCAGGGCGGGCAGGAGCCACGGCAGGAGGTACGGCGCGAGCGAGGGGATGACGCCCAGGGACAGCGCGCCCGACAGCGGCTCCGCGCCGCGCTCGGCGATGGAGCCGATGGAGGCGACGCCATCGAGGATCGCGCGCGCCGTGGCCGCCACCTCGGCGCCGACGGCGGTGGGTTCGACCTGCTTGGCGCCGCGTTCGACCAGCGGCACCTTGAGCGTGGCCTCGAGCTTCCTGATGGCCTCCGACAAGGTCGGCTGCGACACGCCGCAGGATTGCGCGGCCTTGGAGAACGAAGCCTCGTCGCACAGCGCCACGAGGTAGCGCAGTTCGGCCAGGCTGACGGCGGTCAAGTCGATGCGAGCCATAGGACCCTCCTATGCAGGAATGCTAACCCCATAGGCGCTGCCTATGAAGGGCATGGGTGCTTCCGATTGGGCGGCGCGCGCCGCCGGGGCGAAGATCGAGGGCGTGGAGCGCGGCCATCCAAGGCGGCGCCGGAGCGGCGCGGGATGGTCCCGCGCCGCCGGCGGCGGCCGGGTGGGGACCGCGGACCAGCCAGCATCCAAGGAGCATCGCCATGTTGACCGTCGGAGATCGCCTGCCCAGCTTCAACCTCAAGGCCTGCGTGTCGCTCGAGAAGGGCGCGGAGTTCGCGCAGGTCGCCCACGACAGTCACCCCGGCAAGTGGCTGGTGCTGTACTTCTGGCCGAAGGACTTCACCTTCGTCTGCCCGACGGAGATCGCCGCCTTCGGCAAGGCCAACGCGCGCTTCCAGGAACGCGACGCGCAGATCCTCGGCGTAAGCACCGACCAGGAGTACGTGCACCACGCCTGGCGCACGCACCACCCCGACCTGCGCGACCTGCCCTACCCGATGCTCGCCGACACCAAGCGCGAGCTGTCGACGGCGCTGGGCGTGCTGCACAAGGATGAGGGCGTGCCGCTGCGCGCCACCTTCCTCGTCGACCCGCAGGGCGTCATCCGCTGGGTGTGCGTCAACGACCTGTCGGTCGGACGCAACGTGGAGGAGGTGCTGCGCACCCTCGACGCCTTGCAGAGCGACGAGCTGTGCCCCTGCAACTGGAAGCGCGGCGAACCGACGCTGGAGGCGTGACCATGCAGGCCCTGCACGAACTCCTGGCGCCCACCGGCGACGCGGCGCGCGACCTGCGCGTCAACCTCGAGAACCTCCTCGGCGG
>JBEBCR010000479.1:0-3789 GCA_041157565.1 Planctomycetota bacterium
GCAGCGCCGCGTCGCGCTGCGCGCCGCCTTGGCCGGCAAGATCCGCGACAACGAGCTGGTGACGGCCGACCTGTCGTCGTTCTCCGCGCCGAGCGCCAAGGCCGCGCGCGCCGTGCTGTCGGGCTTCCAGGAGCCGCGCCGCGCGCTGGTCGTCCTGGCCGCGCCGAACGCCTCGGCCTGGAAGTCGTTCCGCAACTTCCCCGGCGTGGTCGTCAAGACCGCCGCCGAGCTGAACGCGCGCGACGTGGTGGCCGGCGGCCTCGTGATCGCCGAGCGCGCCGCGATCGAAGCCCTCGCCAAGCGCGTGGGCGAAGCGAAGAAGGAAGGTGCCGCATGACCCGCGTCGAACGCTTGTACGAGATCATCCAGGCTCCGCACCTGACCGAGAAGGCCACGGACGACACGGGGCGCCGCAACGCCTACACGTTCCGCGTGCCGGTCGGCGCCAACAAGATCGAGATCAAGCAGGCCGTCGAGCGCCTGTTCAAGGTCAAGGTCCTGTCCGTCAACACCCTGCGCGCCCAGCAGAAGGCGCGTCGTCGTGGCTGGGTCGCCGGCCTGACCCCCGCCTGGAAGAAGGCCATGGTCGTCCTCGCCGAAGGGCAGACGATCGACGTGCTCTGATCCCCATCAGGCCCGCAGAGCACAGCGCACCCACAGAACAAGCCCACAGGTTCGAAGACACATGGCAATCAAGTCCTACGCTCCGACGTCAGCCGGTCGCCGCTTCGGCACCGTGCTCGACTACGCGGAGATCACGAAGACGACGCCCGAGAAGAGCCTCATCTCGGGCAAGCGTCGCACGGGCGGCCGCAACAACCACGGCCACCTGACGCGGCGCCACCGCGCCGGCGGCAACAAGCGCCAGTACCGCCTGATCGACTTCAAGCGGGACAAGGACGGCGTGCCGGCCAAGGTCCACTCGATCGAGTACGACCCCAACCGCTCGGCGCGCATCGCGCTGCTGCACTACGCCGACGGCGAGAAGCGCTACATCGTGGCGCCGCTCGGCCTCGAAGTGGGCCGCACGCTGATGAGCGGAGCGGGCGCCGAGCCCAACGTCGGCAACTCGATGCGCCTGGCGGACATCCCCGTCGGCCTCGAGATCCACAACATCGAGCTGCGTCCCAAGCGCGGCGCCCAGCTGTGCCGCTCGGCCGGCTCGGTCGCCCAGCTGTCGGCCCGCGAAGGCGACTACGCCATCGTGATGCTGTCCTCGGGCGAGCTGCGCAAGATCAACGTCGAGTGCCGCGCGACCATCGGCCGCATCGGCAACACGGACCACCAGAACGTGAGCCTCGGCAAGGCCGGTCGCAAGCGCCACATGGGCCACCGCCCCGTGGTGCGCGGCACGGCGATGAACCCCGTGGACCACCCGATGGGCGGCGGCGAAGGCCGCACCGCCGGTGGTCGCCATCCGTGCTCGCCCTCGGGCGTGCTCGCCAAGGGCGGCAAGACCCGCCGTCGCAAGAACCCGACCAACAAGTTCATCCTCCGTCGCAGGAAGAAGGGCAGCCACTGACCATGGGCCGCAGCACGAAGAAGGGACCCTTCATCGACGCCCACCTCATGAAGAAGGTGGTCGCCGACAAGGCAGGCAAGACGCGCCAACCGATCAAGACCTGGTCGCGGCGCAGCACGATCCCGCCCGATTTCATCGGGCACATCTTCATGATCCACAACGGCAAGGCGCACATCCGCCTGGCCGTCACCGAGGACATGGTCGGCCACAAGCTCGGCGAGTTCGCGCCCTCGCGCGTCTTCCGCGGCCACACCAACAAGAAGGAAGAGGCCAAGCCCGGCGCCGGAGGTGCCTCGTGAGCGAGACCCGCGAATTCATGGCCAAGCACCGCTTCGCGCGCATCACCGCGCGCAAGGCTGGTCGCATCGCCGACCTGATCCGCGGCCGCAGCGTCAACGAGGCGCTCGAGCTGCTGCAGTTCACGCCCAACCGCGGCGCGAGCTTCTACCTCAAGGTCGTCAAGTCCGCGGTGGCCAACGCCAGCCAGGACGAGAACGTCAACGTCAACCGCCTGTACATCAGCGAGGCCATGGCCGACGTGGGCCCGCTGCTCAACAACCGCCTGCGCTTCCGCCCGGGCCCGCAAGGCCGCGCGATGCCGTTCGCCAAGCGCCTGTCGCACCTGACCATCAAGGTGCGCGAGATGGCCGAGGCCGGCGACGAGGGCAAGTCCGCCAAGAAGGGAGGCTCCAAGAAGGCTTCCTGAGCCTTCGAGGGAACATCTATGGGACAGAAGATCCACCCGACAGGCTTCCGCCTGGGCACGATCGAACCGTGGCGCAGCCGCTGGTACGCCCGCAAGAAGGACTTCGGCCGCCTGCTGCTGCAGGACAAGAAGATCCGCGACCACGTGCGCAAGGAGTTCGGCTCGGCCGGCATCCCGCGCATCGAGATCGAGCGCACCGCCGACGCCATCAACGTCATCATCTACACGGCGCGTCCCGGCGTCCTCGTCGGCCGCAAGGGCGTGCGCGTCGAGGAGCTCAAGAAGGAGCTCCAGGGCATGACCGGCACGACGGTCCACCTGACGCTGCACGAAGTGAAGCGTCCGGAGCTCGAGGCCAAGCTCGTGGCCGAGGTGGTCGCCGAAGCGCTCGAGAAGCGCCAGGCGTTCCGCCGCGCCAGCAAGCGCGCCATCCAGACGACGCTGCAGGCCGGCGCCAAGGGCATCAAGGTCGAGATGAACGGCCGCCTCGGCGGGGCCGAGATGGCCCGCCAGAACAAGGAACGCGAAGGTCGCGTCCCGCTGTCGACGCTGCGCGCGCACGTCGACTACGGCACGGCCGAGGCGAAGACCACCTACGGCGTCATCGGCGTCAAGGTGTGGATCTACAAGGGCGACATCGAGCGCGGCAAGATGATCGACTTCAAGGCCACCGCCGCGGCCGCCGGCCGCGACTCGCGTCCGCCGCGCGGCCCGCGCGGTCCGCGTCCGCAGGGAGCCCCCTCCGCCACCTGAGAAGGTAGGCGCGAGCAACAACCGCCACGCACCCAAGGCCAGCCAAACTCCACAGGAACGATGCCATGTCGATGATGCCCAAGCGGACCAAGTTCCGCAAAGTCCACCGCGGCCGCCTGAAGGGCGAAGCGACGCGCGGCAACCGCGTCGCCTTCGGCGACTTCGCGCTGCAGTCGATGGACTACTGCTGGCTGTCGGCCCGCCAGATCGAGGCCGGCCGCGTGGCCGCCTCGCGCTCCACCGGCGGCGCCGCCCGCATCTGGATCCGCGTGTTCCCGCACAAGCCCGTGTCCTCGAAGCCGGCCGAAGTCCGAATGGGCTCCGGCAAGGGCGACGTGGAGTTCTGGGCCGCGGAGATCAAGCCCGGCACGGTGCTGTACGAGATCGGCGGCATCACCGAGGACAAGGCGCGCGTCGCGTTCAAGCGCGTCGCGCACAAGATGCCCATCAAGGTCAAGATGATCCGTCGCCTGCCGACGACCTGAGCGCGGCGCGAGCCAAGCAGAACCAAGGCGCAGACCACGCACACGCAGGCACGAACAGCCAGACGACCAGGACAAGGACGAGAACAGCGATGAAGATCGAGGAAATCCGCGGCAAGACCAGCGACGAGCTGGAGATCGAGCTGCAGAAGACGCGCAGGGAGGTCTTCGACCTGCGCTTCAAGTCGTCGACCCAGGCCCTGACCAGCCCGGCGCGCATCCGCCAGCTGCGTCGCCTGGTAGCCCGCATGGAGACCGTGCTGTCCGAGCGTCGCCTCGGCCAGCCGGGCAACTCGGCCTCCTGAACGCCCAAGCCACATAGAACA
>JBEBCR010000480.1:0-4808 GCA_041157565.1 Planctomycetota bacterium
TCGCCGAGGGCTACCGCGCCGAGGTCCTGATCCGCTGGGGCGACCCGATCGCGAAGGACGCGCCCGGCTTCGTGCCGGGCAAGGTCGACGGCGCCGCGCAGGAGAAGCAGTTCGGCTACAACTGCGACTTCCTCGCCTACTGGCCGCTGCCCTATGGCTCGCGCAACTCCTCGCGTGGCCTGCTGTGCTCGAACCACGAGTACACCAACAACGAGCTCATGTGGCCCGGCATGGACGGCCGCAACAACGGCGCGAAGGGGCTGACGAAGGAACAGGTCGAGCACGACCAGAGCGCCCATGGCCTCTCGGTCGTCGAGGTGCGCAAGTCGGGCGGGCGCTGGAGCTACGTCAAGGACAGCCCCTACAACCGCCGCCTGTCGATGCGCGGCACGACGTTCCGCGTCGCGGGTCCCGCGGCGGGCCATGCGCGGCTGCGCACCAATGCGGACCCGACGGGCACGCGCGTGGTCGGCACGCTCAACAACTGCGCGGGCGGCTTCACGCCCTGGGGCACGGTCCTGTCGGGCGAGGAGAACTTCAGCGGCTATTTCCGCGGCGACCGCAACAAGACGGCCGAGGCGCGCAACTACGCGCGCTACGGCGTGCAGGCCAGTCGCGGCGCGCCATGGGGCGCGCACGACGCGCGCTTCGACCTCGACAAGGAGCCCAACGAGCCCAACCGCTTCGGCTGGGTCGTCGAGTACGACCCCTACGATCCCGCCTCGACGCCGGTGAAGCGCACGGCGATCGGCCGCATCAAGCACGAGGGCGCGATGACCGCGATCTCGCACGATGGCCGCATCGCGCTCTACTCGGGCGACGACGAGCGCTTCGAGTATGTCTACAAGTTCGTGACGAAGGGCCGCTTCGAGCCCGCGCGCCGCGAGCCCAACATGGACCTGCTCGACGAGGGCACGCTCTTCGTCGCGCGCTTCAACGACGATGGCACGATGGACTGGCTGCCGCTGGTCCATGGCCAGGGCCCGCTGACGGCGGCGAACGGCTTCGCGAGCCAGGCCGACGTGTGCATCGAGACGCGCCGCGCTGCCGACCTCGTCGGCGCCACGCCGATGGACAGGCCCGAGGGCGTCGCGGTCGATCCGGTCACCGGCAGGGTCTACGTCGTGCTGACCTACAACGAGCGCCGCAAGCCGGCGACGGACGCCAGCGCGCGCGAGCGCGCCAACGCCGCCAACCCGCGCGCCGACAACAGGTGGGGCCAGATCGTCGAGATCTCGCCGCCCGCGGTGAAGGGCCAGGGCCATGACCACGGGGCGACGCGGTGCCGCTGGGGCTTCTTCATCGTCGCGGGCAACCCGAAGGACCCCAAGGCGCAGGCGCGGTACCATCCCTCCACATCCGAGGATGGCTGGTTCCAGGCCCCCGACAACATCACCTTCGACCCGCGGGGCCGGGCCTGGATCACCACCGACGGCATGGACAATTTCGGCAACGACATGGCCGACGGCCTCTACGGCGCCGACACGCGCGGCCCCGGCCGCGCGCTGTCCAAGCATCTCTTCCGCACGCCGACCGGCGCCGAGATGACGGGCCCGGCCTTCACGCCCGACGGGCGGACCGTGTTCGTCTCCGTCCAGCATCCCGGCGAGGGCAGCAAGGCGAGCTTCGAGAACCCCGGCACGCGCTGGCCGGACTTCCAGCAAGGCGTCCCGCCGCGGCCCTCCGTCGTCGCCATCACGAAGGTCGATGGCGGCGAGATCGGCAGCTGAGCCCGGAGCGGGCGGCGCCGCGCGCCGCCCGTCCTTCATCCCGCGGCCGCGTCAGGCGCCGATCACGCCGCCATCGACGCGGGTGATGACCAGCGTGGCCGAGCGCGGGATCGAATTCCCGCCATCGGGCCAGCTGGATGCGTACTTGCCCGCCGCGTAGTCGGCCGCCGAGGTCGTGGCGCCGGGGTGCTGCACGTTGACGAACATCGTGCGGCCGTCGGGCGTGGTGATGACGCCCGTGATCTCCTGGCCCCTGGGCCCGACCAGGAAGCGGCGGATCTCGCCGGTGCGCGGGTCGGCGGCCAGCATCTGGTTGTTGCCCATCGGCTTGAGGTCGCCGCGGTTCATCTCGCCCTCGCCCATGTCGGTCTGGATCCAGAGCCTTCCATCGGCGTCGAACCACAGCCCGTCCGGGCAGGCGAAGATGCTGTCCGCCCCAAGCGCCTTGCCGCCGGGACCGCGGCTGGTGCCGACATCGCCCGCGACGACGAAGAGGTCCCAGCGGAAGGTCGTCGACGCATGGTCCCCGCGCGCCTCCGTCCAGCGCACGATCTGGCCGAACTGGTTGCGCGCGCGCGGGTTCGCCGGATCCACCTGCGCCTGCGTGCGCGCCGTGTTGTTGGTGAGCGCGAAATAGACCTCGCCGGTCCTGGGATCGACCGTGCCCCATTCCGGGCGGTCGAGCTTGGTGGCGCCGGCACGATCGGCGGCGAGGCGGGTGTTCACGAGGATGTCCGCGAGGTCGGCGAAGCCGTTCGCCGGGGTCAGTCCGTTATGTCCCGGCGCCAGCGCCAGCCACTCGCCCGTGCCGTCGGCGTTGAACTTCGCCGCGTAGAGCGTGCCTTCGTCGAGCAGCTTGCCGCTCGCCGTCGCCGGATCGTAGGGCCTGGCCGAGACGAACTTGTAGACGTACTCGAAGCGCGCGTCGTCGCCCGAGTAGCAGACGACCGGCTTTCCGGCGATCGCCGGCGCGAACACGACGCCCTCGTGGGCGAAGCGGCCGAGATGCGTGCGCTTGACCGGGACGCTGTTCGGATCGAAGGGGTCGATCTCGACCATCCAGCCGAAGCCGTTCGGCTCGTTGCGATAATCCTCCGCCGGGCTGGCGCCGCGGGTCGAGGCGTCGAACCGGACGAATTCGTCGGCGCCCGAGGCGGCGAGTTCCCAGGCGTAGCGCGAGCGCTCGGTGGCGACGCCGTAGCGCGCATGCTCGCGCGGGTGGCTCGGCTTCTGGTCCTGGCGGTCGGCGTTGCGGAAATAGCCGGCCCAGTTCTCCTCGGCCGTCATGTAGGTGTTCCACGGCGTATGGCCGTGCGCGCAGTTGTTGAGCGTGCCGCGCGTGCGCGTCCCGTCCGGGCTGTACTTCGTCACCAGGTGCCTGCTGCCGCGCACCGGGCCGGAGAACTCCATCGGCGTCGCGCCGGTGATCCGGCGGTTGCGCGGGTCGGCCACCACGGCCCAGCTGCCGTCGGCGCCGCGCCGGACGCGGACCACCGACACGCCATGGGCGTTGACCTCCTTGAGGACCTCGTCGCTGTCGCGACGGTCGTTCTCGATCCGCACCGAACTCTCGCGCATCTCCTTGCCGCGCCACGCGGCGTGGAGGAAGCGTGCCTCGACATACTCGTGGTTCATGGCGACGAGGCCGTCGGCGGACGAGCCGCCGATGGGGAAGAAATGGATCCCGTCATGGTGCATGCCGACCTGCATGCCCTGCTCCACGCCGGTGTTCGCACCGTCGCGGAAGGCGGGCATCGAGCCGGAGATCGGGGTGCCCCAGGGCGCGAGGACCTGGACCCTGTAGCCCTCGGGCACGACGACGCCGTCGGCCTCGGAGACCGGGATCGCCTTGAAGCCGAGCAGCGGCTGAGCCTGCGTCGCGCGCGCCGCGCCCGCGCCGAAGGCGCCCGCGACCGCCGTGGCGAGGCCCCCGACCAGGATCCCGCGGCGCGAGGCGCGCGCGTCGACCACGTCGTAGAGCGTCGGGTTCGCCGATGCGTTGCATGGCGGCTCGTCGCCATGCGCGTAGCACGGGGCCTTCGTGTGGTCCGGATAGTCCTTCTCGTAGCTGCTCATCCTGGTCCTCCAAGGGGGGTGCACGGGTCGCGGCGATGCAATGGGTCGCCCTCGGGCATGGCATAGCGTCCGCAGGTGACGCTTTTCCGACGCCGCGGCTACGGCTTCGCTTGTTCCCGCGGCGCGCGAACTGGCCTAGCCTCGCGGTGGTTCGACGAAGGGGACTTGCATGGCCGACAGGGACGAGCTGCGCATACCGGTGGCGGCGCTCGAGGACTTCGTGACGCGGATCTTCGCGGCCGCGGGCTGCGAGGCGGAGGAGGCGTCGCGCGTGTCGCGCTACCTCGTGGCGGCCAACCTCACCGGCCATGACAGCCACGGCGTCGTGCGCGTGCCGCGCTACGTGGGCATGCTGCGCGATGGCGGCGTCGTGGCCGGGCGCGTCGTCGAGGTCGTGTCCGAGAACGGCGCGATGGCCGTCGTCGATGGCCGCATGGGCCTGGGCCAGACCGTGGCGCCGCAGGCCGTCGAGATCGGGATCGCGAAGGCGCTCGCGGGCGGCTGCGCGGTCGTCGCGCTGCGCAATGCCGGGCACATAGGCCGCGTCGGCGACTGGGCGGAGATGGCGGCCGCGCGCGGCGTGCTCTCGATCCATTTCGTCAACGCGCATGGCAGCGTGCTCGTCGCGCCCTTCGGCGGCGCCGAGCGCCGCTTCTCGACCGCGCCGTTCTGCGTCGGCGTGCCGCGGCGCGGCGCCGCACCGGTGGTGCTCGATTTCGCGACCTCGCTGGTCGCCGAGGGCAAGGTCCTCGTCGCCTCGAATGGCGGCAAGCGCATCCCCGCCGACGCGCTGATCGGCCGCGACGGCGCGCTCTCCGGCGACCCGCGCCTGCTCTATGGCGAGACCGAGGGCACGCATGTGCGCGACGCGCGGCGCGGCAGCGGCGCGATCCGCGCCTTCGGCGGCCACAAGGGATCGGGCCTCGCGCTGATGTGCGAGCTGCTCGGCGGCGTGCTCACCGGCAACGGCGCCGCGGGCCCCGTGCCCGCGGAGGCCGCGAC
>JBEBCR010000481.1:0-9976 GCA_041157565.1 Planctomycetota bacterium
GGCCTGATGACGGGCGACGTGACCATCTCCCCCGCCGCGCAGGTGCTGGTCATGACGACCGAGATCCTGCGCAACTCGATCCTCGAGGATCCGCGCTCCTTGTCGGACGTGGCGTGGGTCGTGTTCGACGAGGTCCACTACATGGACGACCTCGAGCGCGGCTCGGTGTGGGAGGAGTCGTTGATCTTCGCGCCGGCGCACATGCGCTTCGTGTGCCTGTCGGCCACGGTGCCCAACCTCGACGACCTCGGCGCGTGGCTGTCGCAGATCCGCGGACGCGAGATGCGCGTGGTGCGCTCGACGCGCCGGCCGGTGCCGCTGCACTGGAACCTGTGGACGCCCGACGCGGGCGCCTTCGACCTCGGCGAACTCGAGGTGGTGCGCAAGCGCGAGACCGCGCACCTGCCGCGCGAGCGCCAGCGCGGCGGCGGCCGGCGCCTGCCGCGCGAGGCGATGGAGGCGCCCGATCCGCTGCCGTTGATCGAGGAGCTGGCGTCGCGGGGCGACCTGCCGGCGCTCGTGTTCAGCTTCTCGCGCAAGGACTGCGAACGGCTGGCGCGCCGCATGGCCGGCCTCGACCTCGTCTCGCGCGAGGAGCGTCGGCGCATCCTCGCCATCCAGGAGGAGCTGGTCGCCGCCTACAGGCTCGAGGATTCGTTCCTCGACGACGAGCTGATGCGCGCGGCGCGCGAAGGGATCGCCTGGCACCACGCCGGCATGCTGCCGATCCACAAGGAAGTGGTCGAGCGCCTGTTCACCGCCGGCGTGATCCGGCTGCTGTTCACCACCGAGACCTTCGCGCTCGGCATCAACGCGCCGGCGCGCAGCGTCGTGTTCGCCGGGCTGCGCAAGTTCGACGGCATCAGCTTCGACTACGTGTCGACGCGCGACTTCCTGCAGATGGCCGGGCGCGCCGGGCGCCAGGGGCACGACGTCGAGGGGCTCGTGTTCCTGATGCTGTCGAAGAAGGACCTGGTCGAGGCGCCGCTGCGGCGGATCCTGTCGGGCGCGCCCGAGGCGGTCACCAGCCGCTTCAACCTGTCCTACGGCTCGATCCTGCACCTCGTCGAGCGCGTCGGCCGCGAGCGCGTGCACGAGGCGTGGGAGAAGAGCTTCGACCGCTGGCTGCACAAGGGCGAGGCGCGGAAGAAGGAGGACAAGTCGCGCAAGGCCAACAAGCGCGTGGTCGAAGCGCGCCTCGCCGTGCTCGACCGCCTCGCCTACCTCGACGGCGACCGCCTGACGACGCGCGGGCGCGTGGCGAAGCTGATCAACGGCTGGGAGCTCGAGACCACGGAGCTCCTGTTCTCGGGCGCCATCGAGAACCAGTCCCCCCGCGCCCTGGCGTGCGTGTTCCTCGCGCTGGTCTGGGAGGAGCGGCGGCGCTTCGTCGACTCGCGCGGCGGCGGGCGCATCCTCGGTCCCTTGCGCGACGACGTCGAGGGCGCCATCCGGCGCCTGGTGCACGCCGCAGCGGAGGAGGGCCTCGAGGAGTCGATCCGCACCCCCGACTGGGGGCTGACCGAGGCGCTGGACGACTGGTACCGCGGCGCGACCCTGTCGGAGATCGAGGCGCGCGTCGACGCGACCCCGGGCGACATCGTGCGCGCCTTCCGCATGGCGGTGCAGCTGATGCGCCAGGTGCGCCACGCCATCGACCCGGAGTGGGACCTGTGGGAGCGGCTGGGCGCGGCCATGGAGGCCATCGATCGCGACGAGGTCGACGCGCGCCGCCAACTGGAGTCCGGCTGAGGCGAACGGCGGATATGTCAAATATTCCGGACAAAGACGGCGCCCAGGCGCCGCGGCTGCTGGAGCCCGACTGGCGCCGGCTCGAGGAGCTGCGCCGCCAGTTCCTCGCCGCGCAGGAGGGCCTCGAGGGCGCGCGCCCCTCCGCCTGGGAGGGCGAGCGCGACCTCGAGCTGTACGACGCCGTCTACGGCGCGCGCATCGGCTGGAAGTGGGACGCGTTCCTCGCCGACGCGCTGCGGCGCGTCGCCCAGCCCGCGGGCGCGCGCGTGCTGGACCTGGGATGCGGCACCGCCGTGGCGTCGCGCGCCCTGCTGCGCCACGCGCCCGCCGGCGCCATCGGCTCGGTGCACCTCGTGGACAAGAGCGCCGCCGCCACCAGGGTGGGCGCGCGCCTCGTCGCCCGCGACGCGCCCGGCATGCCCTGCACGAGCGAGTCCGCCGACCTCTCCGTCGACGACTGCGGCTCGCGCGGCTTCGACATCCTCCTCGCCTCGCACCTCGTCGACGAGTTGTCCGACGACGGCTGGCGCGCCGCGCTGCGCCTCGCCCGGCGCGCGACGCTGGTCCTATGGCTCGAGGGCGGGGCCAAGAGCACCTCGCGCGCGCTGCAGCGCGTGCGCGAGGAACTGCTCGACGAGTTCGAGCCGCTCCTGCCCTGCACGCACCGCCAGGCGTGCGGCGCGCTGCTCGAGGCGAACGCCCACGAGTGGTGCCACCGCTTCGCGCGTCCGCCGCAGGAGGCCTTCACCACGGCCCACTTCACCTTCGCCTCCAAGCGCCTGGGGCTCGACCTGCGCTCGCTGCCTTACTGCGGGCTGCTGCTCGCCAAGCCGGGCGCCTGCCTGCCGCGCGAGGGCGGGCGCGCGCGCCTGCTCGGTCGCGCCAAGGGCGAGAAGGGCAAGGCGCTGGCTTCGATCTGCGACGAATCCGGCGTGCGGCGCGTGCAGATCCTCGAGCGCCATGGAAAGCAGCTGGTGCGCGCCATGGTCGACGATCCCGGCTCGGTCGACCTGCTGGAACTCGGCTGGCGGGACGGCAAGGTCGTCGCGCTGAAGGCCGTCGAAGGCCCCTGAACGGGGCCTCCGCGGGCGCCAAGCGGCGCTCGCGAGCGGTTCTCCGCGCGCCAAGCCCCGGCTGGCGGCATTTGGGGGCCGATCGCGCGGCGGCCCGCGCCTAGAATCGGACGCGCCATGCACGCCTCGCTCCTCCTCCTGTTGGCTTCCCCGCTCCAAAAGGCCGGCGACGAAGGCAAGGCGCCGGACGCGCGCCCCTCGGTCGCGCTGGAGGTCGCCTTCCCCGAGCAGAAGTACCTGCGACCGCTGTGGTTCGGCCACGTGCCCGGCACGACGCGCACGCACGCGGTCGTCGAGCAGCGCGGAGTCGTGACGGTTTTCGAGATCGCCGACGACGGCGAGGCCGGACCGACGCGCGTGCTGCTCGACATCGAGGAGCGCGTCACCACGAGCGGCAACGAGGAGGGCCTGCTGGCGCTGGCCTTCCACCCGCAGTTCCTGCGCGAGGGCTCGCCGCACGCGGGCCGCCTGTTCGCGTACTGGTGCATGGCGGAGCGCGACGCCAAGGTCCTGTGCGAGTACGCGGCGGCCTCCGTCGATGGAGTGCTGCGCTGCGATCCCGCCTCGGAGCGCGTGCTGCTCGAAGTGCCCCAGCCTTGGGACAACCACAACGGCGGCGACCTGGCCTTCGGTCCGGACGGCATGCTGTACCTCGGCATCGGCGATGGCGGCGCCGCCGACGACCCGAGGAACAACGCGCAGGACGTGCGTTCCCTGCTCGGCAAGATCGTGCGCCTCGACGTGGACGCGCGCGCCGATGGCAAGCCCTACGGCATCCCGGCCGACAACCCCTACCTCGACGTGCCCGGCGCGCGGCCGGAGCTGTGGGCGATCGGCCTGCGCAATCCGTGGCGCTTCTGCTTCGGCCCCGACGGCGCTCTGTGGACCGGCGACGTCGGCCAGAACCTGTGGGAGGAGGTGTGCGTCGTCAGGAAGGGCGAGAACCACGGCTGGCCGTTCAAGGAGGGCTTCCACGACTTCGACAAGAAGCGCAAGGTGCGCGGGCCCGGCGAGTTCGTCGCGCCGCTCGTCGAGTACAAGCACGACGAAGGCCAGAGCATCACCGGCGGCTTCATCTACGCGGGCCGGCGCGTGCCCGCGCTGAAGGGCCGCTACGTGTACGCCGACTACCAGAGCGGACGCGTGTGGAGCATCGCCGCCGACGAGAAGGCGCCGGGCGCGCCGCGCCGCGAGGCCGAGCTCGGCGGCATCGCCAGCTTCGGCCTCGATTGGCGCGGCGAACTGCACGCGTGCAGCTTCGACGGCCGGATCCATCGCTTCGTCGCGGCTCCTTGAACCGCCGACGCAGCCAGCTCATCCACGTCCGCATCAACTTCCACCACCCATTCCAATCACCATGCACGCCCTGACGACCTGCCAACGCGCCGCCCGACTGCTTGGCCTCGGACTGGTGCTCCTCGCCCCCGCGACCAGCGCGCAGCCGATCCTCGACACCAGGAAGGAGGAGCCCAAGCCCGCCGATCCCGCCGGCCTTCCCGCCAAGGGCGGGCTGGCTCACACCCCCATGCCCGCCTACGCGAGGAAGGTCGCGGTGGTGGGCGCCAGCATCAGCGCCGATTTCGGGCTCAAGGACCCCACGGCGCCCAAGGACGCGCTGCCGCGCGGCTGGAACATGCTCGTCGACGGCTCGATCATCGGCGACCACGAGACCTTGATGCTGGCGGGCGGGCTGGTGTTCATGGATCCGTTGGGCTCTCTGTCCAAACAACTTGACAAAGCCGCCGCGGCGGAGGCCACCACGCTGATCGGAATCGATGCGCTGTTCTGGTTCGCCTACGGCGCGCGACCCGAGGAGCGGCGCATGGAGCTGTTCGAGCGCGGCTTGGCGCTCTTCGACGGCGTCAAGGCGCCGCTGGTGCTCGGCGACATCCCCATGCTCCGGGAAGGGCCGATGCTGAGGCGCGACATGATCCCGTCGCTCGCGTCCATCGACGCCTTCGAAGCGCGCTTGAAGGCCTGGGCGCGCGGCAAGGACCATGTGGCGCTCGTGCCGCTCAGGAAGGCGGCCGCGGCCATGCACGCCGGCGAGGAGATCGTCGCCTTCGGCCATCGCTTCCCGACCAAGGGTGGACCGCCGGTGCTGCAAGCGGACCAGTTGCACACGACCTTCCACGGCGCCTTGGCCTTGTGGTGCCTGACGCTCGACAGTTGGCGCACGCTGGTCCACGAGGACGAGCTGTTCGCGGTGCAACAGGGCCCGCGCGCGATCCAGGCGGCCTTGAACTGGAAATACGAGCCGGATCTCGAAGTCGTGAAGTACGCCGCGGTGGACCCCACGGAATCCGCGTACGCGCGCGCGCGCGGCCTGCGCAAGCGCCCGCCGGCCGAGGTGCCAGCCAAGCCAGTCGAACAGGACGCCAAGCGCGTCCCGGACGGCGAGCAAGGCCGGCGCTGAGGCCCGCGCCGAGGCGAGGCTGGCCGCGGCGGTGCGCGCGAGCCGGTGAAGCGCCGACCGCCACGGCCATGTCGCGGCGCGCGTCGAGCAGCCGCGGATGGGTCGCGCAACCCACGCCCCTCTGCATGGTTGCGCCGAGGACTTGGCGCTGCGGAGAGGCGCGGCGATGGCAAGCTCGCGGCTCAATTGGTACGACGAAGTGTCGCCATGGTCGAAGCCGCCAGTTCCCTCGACGCGCTGCGGCGCGTGCGCGCCGCGGTCAAGGCGCATTTCGGCTTCGACAGCCTGCGTCCGCTGCAGGAGCAGGCCATCGAATGCGTGCTCGCCGGCCGCGACGCGCTGGTCGTGCTGCCCACCGGCGGCGGCAAGAGCTTGTGCTACCAGGCGCCGGCGCTGGTGCTTCCGGGCGTGACGCTGGTCGTGTCGCCGCTGATCTCCTTGATGCAGGACCAGGTCGCGGGCCTGCTCGAGGACGGCGTGCCGGCCGCGGCGTTGACCAGCGCGCTCGACTGGGAGCGGAAGAAGCGCGTCGAATCGCAGCTCGAGCGCGGCGAGCTGAAGCTCCTGTACTGCTCGCCCGAGCGCCTGGTGGGCGACGGGTTCCTCGCGCGGCTCGAGCGCTGGAACGTGGCGCGCCTCGCCATCGACGAGGCCCACTGCATCAGCCACTGGGGCCACGACTTCCGGCCCGAGTACCGCATGATCGGCGAGCTGCGCCGCGCGCGGCCCGACCTGCCCGTGATCGCGCTCACCGCCACGGCGACGCCGCGCGTGCGCGAGGACGTGGCGGCCCAGCTTTCCCTCAAGGATCCCGCGATCCTCGTCGGCGGCTTCGACCGGCCGAACCTGTGCTACCGCGTCAAGCCCCGCGGCGACATCCTGCAGCAGGTGCTCGAGGTGGTGGGACGCCACGCCGATCGCGCCGGCATCGTCTACGTGCAGCGGCGCGCCGACGCCGACGACCTCGCCGCGCGCCTCAAGGAGCGCGGCGTGCGCGCCGCCCCCTACCACGCGGGCATGGATCCCTCGGCGCGCGAGTCGACGCAGGAGCGCTTCCTCGCCGAGGAGCTCGACGTGGTCGTGGCCACCGTCGCCTTCGGCATGGGCATCGATCGCTCGGACGTGCGCTTCGTCGTGCACGCCTCGCTGCCGAAGGGCGTCGAGCAGTACAGCCAGGAGACCGGTCGCGCGGGGCGCGACGGCGATCCGGCGGAATGCGTGATGTACTACGGCGGCGCGGACTTCCACGGCTGGAAGAACCTGATCGTCGCCTCGGCCAAGGAGGCGCTCTCCTCCGGCGTCGAAGGCGCCATGGAGGACGTGGACGACGCGCTCGAGCGCCTGTCGGACATGTGGCGCTTCGCCACGGGCGCCACCTGCCGCCACAAGGGCCTGTGCGAGCACTTCGGCCAGCCCTTCGCCGTGCCGCCCGGCGGCTGCGGCGCCTGCGACGTGTGCTTGTCCGAGCTCGCCGTCGAGCCGGACTCGCGCATCCTCGCGCAGAAGATCCTCTCCTGCGTCGTGCGCTGCGAGCAGCGCTTCGGCGCGGCGCACGTGTGCGACGTGCTGCGCGGCGCCTCCACCGAGCGCGTGCGGCGCTACGCGCACGACCGCTTGTCGACCTTCGGCCTGCTCAAGGACCATCCCGCGCCCAAGGTGCGCAACTGGATCGACCAGCTCGTCGGGCACGGGCACCTGCGCGTCACCGACGGCGAGTACCCGACCCTCGTGCTGACGAGGAGCGGCGCCGAGGTGCTCAAGGGCGGCCTCGACGTCCTGCTGCACGCCCCCGCCCTCGCGCCGTCGCGCGCGCGCCGCAAGTCGGCCGAGTCGGGCGCCGGGGCCGCCGGCGAGGTCGAGCTCTCGGGCGCCGAGGCGGCGCTGTTCGAGCGCCTGCGCGAGCTGCGGCGCGAGCTGGCGCGCGAGCGCGGCGTGCCCCCCTACCTGATCTTCAACGACAAGACGTTGCGCGAGATGGCCCGCCTGCGGCCGACCGACGACGCCGGGCTGCTCGCCGTCAAGGGCGTCGGCGAGGCCAAGGCGCGCGACCTCGGACCGGCCTTCCTCGCCGCCATCTCCGGGGCCTGAGGGCGCCGGAGGCGGCGGAACGGCGACCGGAGCGGGCTGCCACGCTTGCGCCGCCGGCCTCGGCGCGGCGACAATGCGGCAAGATCCCATGGTCGAACTCAAGCTGGATGTGAACGGCGACCAACTGTCGACCGCCGCCCCGGCGCACTGGACCCTGCTCGAGGTCCTGCGCTACAAGCTCGGACTCGTCGGCACCAAGCAAGGCTGCGACAAGGGCGACTGCGGCGCGTGCACGGTGCTCGTCGACGGCAAGCCCGTGCTGTCGTGCCTGACGCTCGCCAAGCACGCCGAGGGACGTCGAGTCGAGACCATCGAGGGCCTCGCCCCGGCGCACGCCAAGGCGGGCGGCGCGGGCGGCGCCGATCCCGTGCAGGCGGCCTTCGACCGCTGCGGCGCGCTGCAGTGCGGCTTCTGCCAGCCCGGCATGATCCTGTCGGCCAAGGCGCTGCTCGCGCGCAACGCCTGCCCCACGCGCGCCGAGATCCGCCACGCGCTCTCTGGCAACCTGTGCCGCTGCACCGGCTACACGCAGATCCTCGAGGCGGTCGAACTGGCCGTGGCGGAGTCCCTTTGCGTCGAGCCCGCGCCACGCGCGTGGGAGGAGCAGCGCATGGATCCCAAGGAGGCGCAGGAGCGCGCGCGCCGCGCAGCCCACGCCCTCGAGCACCAGCGCTCGCGCGGAGGCTGCTGCTGATGGCCGCGCGCGACCAGCACGGACCGCGCTCGCCGTGGTCGAAGACGCCCGGCGGGCCGCCCGACGAGTTCAAGGTGGTCGGCAAGCCCGCGCGCAAGATCGACGGGCTCGCCAAGGCCACCGGCCAGGCGGTCTACGCCGACGACATCGCGCTGCCGGGCATGCTGCACGCCAAGACCCTGCGCAGCCCGCATGCGCACGCGAAGATCCTCTCGATCGACGCCACGAGGGCGCTCGCCCTGCCGGGAGTCCATGCCGTGATCACCGGCGCCGACCTGCCGACCAAGTACGGCGTCATCCCCTGGACGCAGGACGAGACGGCGCTGGCGGTCGACAAGGTGCGCTTCATCGGCGACCCGGTGGCCGCGGTCGCCGCCGTCGACGAGGACACGGCCAACGCCGCGCTCAAGCTGATCGAGGTCGTCTACGAGCCGTTGCACGCCTACCTGGATCCGATGGAGTCGCTCGTGCGCCACGAGCCGGCGATCCACGAGGGCCGCAAGGAAGGCAACGTCTCGAAGAACGTGGTGCTCGCCTTCGGCGACGTCGACGCCGCGGCGCGCTCCGCCGACGGCGTGGTCGCCGACGAGTACGAGTTCCACGGCACCACGCACGCCGCGATCGAGCCGCACTGCGCCGTCGCGCAGGTCGCGCCCGATGGCGTGCTGACCGTCTGGTCCTCGACGCAGATCACGCACTACGTGCACCGCGCGCTGTCCAAGGTGCTCGGCATGCCGCCGGCGAGGATCCGCGTCGTGCAGCCGGCGCTCGGCGGCGCGTTCGGCGGCAAGTCGGACCCCTTCAGCCTCGAGTTCTGCGTCGCGAAGCTGGCGCAGGTCACGCGCCGCGCGGTGAAGATGCTGTGGACCCGCGAGGAGGTCTACTACGCGCACCGCGGCCGCCACCCGATGCGGCTCTCCTACCGCACCTCGTACCAGTCCGACGGCCGCGTCACCGGCGTCGACGCGCGGATCCTGATCGACGGCGGCAGCTACTCGAGCTTCGGCCTGGTCACGACCTACTACGCGGGCCAGCTGCTGACCGGGCCGTACGAGTTCCCGAACTACCGCTTCGACTCGACGCGCGTCTTCACCAACAAGCCGCCGTGCGGGCCCAAGCGCGGGCACGGCTCCGTGCAGCCGCGCTTCGCCTTCGAGGTGCAGCTCGACCAGGTGGCCGAGAAGCTGGGCCTCGACCCGATCGAGATCCGCCGCCGCAACTACATCGGCGCGGACACGAAGACGGTCAACGGCCAGCGCATCACCTCCAACGGCTTCATGGCCTGCCTCGACGAGGTCGAGCGCGCCTCGCGCTGGAGGGAGCGCAAGGGTCGCCTGCCGCGCGGCCGCGGCCTCGGCGTCGCGGGCTCCATGTACATCTCGGGCACCAACTACCCGGTGTACCCGAACAACATGCCGCAGGCCGGCGTGCAGCTGAAGGTCGACCGCTCGGGGCTCGTCACCGTGTTCACCGGCGGCAACGACATCGGCCAGGGCTCCAACTCGATGGCCGCCTACCTCGTGGCCGAGGAGCTCGGCATGAAGGTCGAGGACGTGCGCGTCGTCGCCGCCGACACCGACCTGTGCCCGGTCGACCTGGGCGCGTACAGCTCGCGCGTCACGTTCATGGTGGGCAACGCCTGCATCGACGCCGCGCGCAAGCTCAGGAAGCAGGTCGTCGCCGCCGTCGCGGCGCGCTGGCAGGTCGAGGAGGCGCGCGTGCGCATGATCGAGGGCGCGGTGGTGGACCTCGGCGATCCCGCGAAGTCGATCTCCACCGCCGAGGCGTTCCAGCTGGCCGAGGAGAGCTTCGACACGCTGGGCGCGACCGGCAGCTACAACACGCCCAAGCTGGGCGGCGACTACCGCGGCGGCACCATCGGCGCCTCCCCGGCGTACTCGTTCACCGCCCACGTCGTCGAGCTCGAGGTCGACGAGGAGACCGGCCGCATCG
>JBEBCR010000482.1:0-3347 GCA_041157565.1 Planctomycetota bacterium
GCGATCATCACGAGCACGCCCAGGGCGAAGAGGCCCCAGGCGAGCGGCGAGCCGGTGTCGATGGCGGCGAGGCTGGTCTGGTACATGGAGGGCAGATCCTCGTCGCCCGCGTACGATCGAACCATCCGAAAGGATGTGGATCACCGTTCGATATTTTCGAACAATGCAGCGCCCATGGCCCGCACCCCCGCCAGACGCGCCTCCAGCCAGCCCGGCGCCCACGCGCGCGCCAGGCACGGCCGCGCCCCGAGCGAAGCAGCCGCTCCCGAACGCATCCTCGACCACCAGCGCCTCGCCTGCCTCGCGGCCGTGGTCGAGCACGGCGGCGTGACCAAGGCCGCGCGCGCGCTGCACCTCGCCGCCTCCACGGTCAGCCGGCAGGTCTCGCTGCTCGAGAAGGACTGCGGCGTGCCGCTGCTCGCCCCCGAGGGGCGCGGCGTGCGCCCGACTCCGGCGGCGCTGGAGCTGGCGCGGCTCTTGTCGGCGTGGCGCGACCTGCAGCGCGGCGCCTTCCTCCGCCTGCGCGACGGACGCGCCGCGACGCTGCGCATCGGCGTCGTCGAGTCGCTGCCGAAGACCAGCGTGCGGCGCATCCTGCAGCCGCTCTGGACGCTCGAGGCGCGCACGACGCTTTCGGTGCGCGAGGATCGCGTCGAGCCCTTGTGCGAGGCGCTCGTGTCGCGCGAGCTCGACTGCGTGCTCTCCGACGCGCCCGCGCCGCAGGGCCTCGCCTCGCGCCTGCGGCAGCGCCTGCTCGCCGAGGGACCGGTCGGGCTGTACGCGGCTCCCCCGCTGCTGCGCCGCGTGGAGCGCGGCTTGCCGGGCTCGCTGGAAGGCGCGCCGTTCCTGCTGCCGCCGGCGCGCACTCCCCTGCGCGTCGCCCTCGAGGCTTGGCTCGCCGCGCGCGACCTGTCGGTCGAGGTCGTGGGCGAGTTCGAGGATCCCGCCTTGATGAAGGGTCTCGGCTCCGAAGGCCGCGGCGTGTTCGTGGCGCCGGACCTCGTCGAGGGGGAACTGCGCGCCGCCGGTGCGCGCCGCCTCGTCGACCTGCCGGGCGTCCTCGACCGGGTGTGGTTGTGCAGCCCGCGCCAAGGGGAGCCCCATCCGGCCTTGGCGGCCTTGGCTGCCGCCCATCCAAGGAACGCCCATTCCCCGCCCCGTCCCTAGGGGGGGGCGCAGGGCCGAATCCAAGGACGGGCGAGTCCCGCCCGCGAGCGCCCGCGCGGGTTCTTCCACTTGGGCGCGAGGCCAGACCAGCCGATGGATAAGGCCCCGAGCACCCTGCTCCGTGGACGGCTCGCGCCGCCTTCGGGTATCGTGTTCGCCCTTCCATGCGCGGTCCGCCCTGCGGTCCCGCGCCCCTAGATGAACCAGCTCCGCCCCCTCCACCGGGCGGCGGGGCCCTGAGCGAAGAACCACCGTGCAAGTCACCGTCGAGAAGCTGGGCAGCTGCCAGGCCAAGATCTCCTTCACCATCCCCGGGAACGACTTCCACGGGACCGTGCAGGAAGCGCTCAAGGAGCGCGCCGCCTCGGCCAACCTCAAGGGCTTCCGCCCGGGCAAGGTGCCGGTGCAGATCATCGAGAAGCAGTTCGGCAAGGAAGTGCGCGGCGCCGCCATCGAGCACTACGTGCAGCAGGCCTTCCAGAAGGCCGTGCAGGAGCACCAGCTCAAGGTCGTCGGCTTCCAGCGCGTCAACCTCGACGAGCTGATCGACCTGCCCGCCGGCCAGGACCTCTCCTCGAACTTCGAGGTCAGCCTGCGCCCCGAGATCGTGCTCGGCGCCTACACCGGCCTCGAGATCGAGAGCGCGCTCGCGCCCGTGATGGACCAGGAGGTCGACGACGCCATCGCCAACCTCAAGCGGCAGCAGTCGCGGCCCGAGCCGGCCGGCGACGAAGGCCTCGCCGACGACGGCGTCGCCATCGCCAAGATCGAATGGATCGTCGGCGGCGAGAGCGTGCTGTCGGCCGAGGGCCACAGGATCGCGATGCAGCAGCCCACGCCGGGCGTGGACGAGGCCAAGTGGAAAGCCGCCCTCTCCGGCGCCAAGGACGGCGACGCGCGCGAGGTCGAGATGACCATCCCGGCGACGTTCAACAAGGAGCAGTACCGCGGCATGGCCGGCACGACGCGCGTGACCGTCGTCAACGCCTACAAGCTCGTGCCGCCGAGCGACGCCGAGGTGCAGCAGATGCTCGGCGTGCAGGGCGACGCGGCCCTCAAGGACTTCGTGCGCCAGGAGCTCGGCCGCCAGAAGGAGACGCAGGAGCTCGGCCGCGTCGAGGGCGAGCTGCTGCAGCGCCTGATCGGCTCGCACGCCTTCGAGCTGCCGACCATGATGGTGCAGGAGCAGGCGCGCGGGCGCCTGTCGCAGTTCGAGGCCCAGCTGCGCCAGCAGCAGGCGCCCGAGGACGTGGTGCGCTCGCAGATCGAGGCCAACAAGGAGAACGCGCTCAAGGCGGCCGAGAACGGCCTGCGCGCCCTGTTCCTCGTGCAGGCGATCGGCGAGAAGGAGAACCTCCTCGTCACCAAGCAGGACATGGAGGCCGAGCTCGTCGCCATCGCGCAGCGCAACAACGCCAAGCCCGAGGACGTGCAGAAGTTCTACCAGGAGCAGCAGGGCGGCTTCGACCAGCTCGCGATCGAGATCCTCGAGCGCAAGGTGCGCAAGTTCCTGCGCGAGAACGCCAAGCTGACCAAGCCCAAGTGAGCGGGTCGCCCGACCACGCCACGCACGCACGAGCCCGCGCCGCCGCGGGCCCATTCCGAGAAGGACACCGCATGAAGGAGACCGCGATGGACGCTATGGGTTACATGCCGATTCCGATGGTCATCGAGAAGACCGGACGCGGCGAGCGCGTGTACGACATCTACTCGCGCCTGCTCGAGGACCGCATCGTCTTCATCGGCACGCCCATCGACGATGGCGTCGCCAACGCGGTCATGGCGCAGCTCCTGTTCCTCGACAAGAGCGGTCCGACGCAGGACATCAAGATGTACATCAACTCGCCGGGCGGCAGCGTCACGGCGGGCCTGGCGATCTACGACACGATGCAGCTCATCTCGCCGCAGATCCACACGTACTGCCTCGGCCAGGCGGCCTCGATGGGCGCGGTGCTGCTCGCCGGCGGCGCCGCGGGCAAGCGCTTCGCCCTGCCCAACTCGCGCGTCATGATCCACCAGCCGTGGGGCGGCGCGCAGGGCACGGCCCTCGACATGGAGATCCAGGTCAAGGAGATCCTCAAGCTCAAGGGCACCCTCGAGGGCATCCTCGCCAAGCACAGCGGCCGCACCGCCAAGGAAGTCGCCAAGGCCTGCGACCGCGACAACTTCATGAGCCCCGA
>JBEBCR010000483.1:0-3569 GCA_041157565.1 Planctomycetota bacterium
CGGACCAGGTCCGCGCATTCGACCTTCTTCGCCAACCGCCACGGTTTTTGGGCGATGACATCGACAAACCTGCGTCGTGGCGCACGTCGCATCACCACCAGCTGGGAGCGCAGCGAGGCGAATCGGTGGCGAGTCCAATCGTGCCTGTCGAGGGGCACGCAGCGGGGCCGAGCGACTACCTCGGCGTGGCGGGAGCGTCGTTGGCTGAAGCGGCCTTGCTCAGCACTTCGACCGCGTTGATCTCGCCGCGCAACAACGGACTCAGGCCTTCGACGGTCAAGCGTTGTGCCGCGCTCGCATCCGACTTGAGGTGCAGGTCGAAGAACGCGCGAGTGGCGGCGCGCACGATGGGTTGCGCGTCGGCGCGCGTGGCGCTCGGCAACGACATGCCGGTGGCGCCCGAGGCGGAAGTGAAGTCGTTGTGGCGCGCGTTGGCGAGCCAGAGGAAGTGATGCGCGCCCGCGGGCCACAGGGCGAAGCCATCCTTGCGGTGCGTGGCGGGCTTGCCGCCTTGCTGGTCGTCGTTCGATCCCGTGATGCCAAGCAGAGGCTTGCGCAGGCTCGCGTAGCTTTCGGGGAGGAAGAACGGCTCGCCTTCCCCTTGCGGTGAAAGGGAAACACCGCAGGTGATGCGCGCGTCGTGCAGATCCGGCGCGAGGCCCTTGCCTGGCGCGATCGGCGGCACGAGCCAATCCAGCGCGGGGCGCATGCCGCACGCGACCATCGTCGTGTACGCGCCGAAGGAGTGGCCCATGACGCCGATGCGGCCCAGATCAAGGCGCTCGCGCAAGCGTTCGTGCGAGCGGTTCCACTCGCTGGCCCGGTCGATGGCGAAGGAGATGTCGGCGGGGCGAGCGAGCACTTCGTTGGCGTCGCGCGTCATCGCTTCGACGGCCTTCAGCAAGCGCGTACCTCGTTGTAAGACCGCACGATTGCTGCCTACATGCTCGACGCACAAGACCATGTAGCCGCTTGCGGCCAGGTCCTGCGCTTGTCCGTGGTGCGAGTCGCGATCGCCGCCGGCGCCATGCGAGACGATGACGAGCGGGAACGGCCCCGCACCTGCAGGTGCATGCAAACGCATGGGCACCACTCGGCCGGAGGGGCGACCATCCGGGCCGGGCGCGCCGCGCTTGGCATCGACCAGGTCCGCGAAGTCGAGCACCTCGCTCGTCGCAGGTGCGCGCACTGCGCTCGGCCGCGACTTGTCGGCGAAGAACGCCCACGCGCGTTCGGCTCCCTTGAGGCCTTGGATCGGGTTGCTGCCGCCGCGCCGTGCTGGAGTTCCCGGCCAACCATGGCCGCCTTCGCCATCGACGATGCTCACCGTGACGGCGCCGCCTTCGCCCGCGGCATGCGTGGTGGTCGACAGCGTGCCGGCGACGGTCGTCGTGCCTTCGACCTGCGACTTGTTCGCCTTGACCCAGAACTGGACCACCTCGTTCAACGGCTTGTAGGGCGAGGCCTGCGCGGTGCGCACCAGCGCGTTGCGGCTCATCCCGCCATCGATGGGCACTTCGTCGTCCTTCGCGCCATTGATCATCAAGATCGGCAGCGGCACCGACGGCATCGCGTCGAAGCTGAACATGCTGGCGACGATCGGCGCGATCGCGGCAAGACGCTCGGCGCGTTGCGTGGCGTAGACGAAGGTCATCATCCCGCCGTTCGATCCACCGGTCATGTAGATGCGCGCCGGATCGGCTCCATGTTCGGCGATCAAGCGATCCAACAACGCGTCGAGATAGGCGACATCGTCGGCGTCGCGCACTTGGCGGCGCAACAGATGCCCCGTGTTCCACGCATGGCGGCCGCGACCGAACTCAAGCCCTTCGCCATAGGCGACGAGGAAGCCATGCGCCTTGGCGGTCGCGTCGAAGCCCGAGGTCGAGCGCATCTGTTCGGCGCTGCCCATGCCGCCGTGCAGCACGACCACAGCTGGACGCTCGGTGCCGTCGAGCGAGGCGTTCGAGTACAGCGCACGCCTCTTCTCGCCGCCCACATCGAGCAGGAGCTCTCCGCTCGCGGGATGCTCTGCGCGCGCCGGTCCGGCGGTGGCGGGTCCCTTCGCGTCCTTGGCGACTGGCGTCGCGAAGGCCTTGCGGTAGAACGCCCAGTGCCTGTCGCCCAGAGCCTCGAGCGTCGCGTTCGGATCATGGTCCACGCCCGGCAGCACGATCCATTCGTGCGGGATCGAGAGTCCCACGAGATGCTCGTGGAACTCGACGTTCGCCTGGTAGGTCTCGTCGCGATCGCCGATCACGACGCGTACCAGCGAATCGCGCGCGATCGTGGCCGCGTTGCTCGCCGCCAAGACACGCGGACTGGCCGCGCGGAAGAGCGCTTGGTCGCCGCCATACGCGCGCCGCAGCAGATCCTGCGCCTGCATCCGGCTCGCGCGCGGCGTGCGCGTCAACTCGGGTTGCAGCGGTCCACCGCCCATGATCGACACGGCGCGGAACATCTCGGGGTACTTGAAGCCGAAGCGCGCAGCGCCGTACCCGCCCATGCTGTAGCCGTCGAGCAAGCGTCCCTCGCGCGTCGCGATCGTGCGCAGCGTCGCGTCGATGTGCGCGACGAGCTCCTTGGCGAGGATCGTCTCCATGGGCGCCGAGCCATCCGCCCAGTCGACGTACATGCCCATCTCGAGCCCGTTGACCAGCACCACGAGGCAAGGCGGCGTCGTTCCCGCTGCAATGGCTTCGTCGAAGCGCCGCGCCACCATCGGGATGCCCGGCAACCCGCCGCCCGAGCCGTGCAGCCAGTACACGACCGGGAAGCGCCGCCCCGGTTCGCGCTCGTACGCGGCCGGCGTGTAGAGGTGGTAGCTGACCTCCGTCTTGGCCGCAGAGCTTTCGAAGGTGCGCTGCGTCACGCGCGGCGCCGACACCGCGGGCGTGATCCACGTGCGCTCGGCCAAGGGGCCAGGCTGCTCCGCCGTCTCTTGCGCCCTCGCGGCCGATGCACCCAACCCAAGCAACAGGCAGCACAGCCCAAGCAGCAGTGACCGGAGGATCCGCATGCGGATCCAACCTACAACTTGGCGCACGGTTGCGGCATGAAGCCCGCGCGGCGCGTGACGTGGGGGGGCGCCAGGGATGGAGGCTAGGGATGGAGGCCAGGGATGGAGGCCAGGGATGGAGGACCAGCGCTCCGAGCTCAAGGGCGGACGGGCCGGGGCGTCGCATCTGGCTGGGCAGCGCCCGCCACCGGTCGCAGCGCAATGTAAAGACCTGTCCGGTTGCCGCGGCGAATCCGGACTTCTGCATCCGGCGAAGGGTGGCGGGTCGAAGCCATGGGTCCTAGTCCATTCCAGACCCCCTCCACGACTTGGCGCCGCCTGAGCCCTCCATGCGAATGAACCTGCTTGCCGTCCTGACGGCCCTTGTCCTTTCCACGACCGCGGTGGACGCGAGCAACGCCCAGGCCGGCCGCGGGCAGCCGACGTCCTCGCAGGACATCCTGGCGACCGCCAAGGGGGCGGGTTTCAACACCCTCGTGGCGGCGGCCGAGGCGGCGGGGATGGTCGACGTGCTCAAGGGCGCGGGGCCTTTGACGGTGTTCGCGCCGAG
>JBEBCR010000484.1:0-8121 GCA_041157565.1 Planctomycetota bacterium
GCGATGCCCTTGATCTTGAGGCTGGAGTGGATCGACATGTCGTGTTCCGCTGCGCGCAGGTTCGGGGCGTCCGGGACGGATCGCGCCCTCGCGAGGGCCAAACAGCATAGCGTGCGCCCCCTCCGGGTGCCAGATCGAGGCTCGTGGAAGCGCCGAAGACGGCCCGCCAGCGCCGTTCCCTAGGCCCCCGCGGCGGCCTCTGCCCCGCTACCCCCTCCCGCTACCCCCTCCCGCCAGCCCCTCCCGCCAGCCCCTACGGCAGGCCGGCCCAAGGGCGCGCCGGCGGGCCAAGGACCCAAGCTCGCGGCGACTCGGCCTCCACCCGCAGCGCGGCGCCCCTGCGCGGGAAGGGACGGCGCGCGCCCACTGGTTGCCGCGCCCGACGGGCGTCAGCGCTTGACGACGTTGTCGATGTTGTCGATCCAGGCCGTGGCGAAGGGCGGCTTCTTCGCGCCCTTGGGTCCGCGCAGCGCGGCGACCTGGTCGCGCAAGCCCTTCAGGTCGGCGTCCGGCTTCTTGGCGTAGCCCACGCACAAGATCAGGAACTTGCCCGAGCGCACGGGCATCACGCACGGCAATCCCTCGCCGGCCAAGTAGTCGTAGTGCGCCAAGGCCTCGGCGCGACCGCGCGGATCGTCGCCGTATTGGCCGACGCGCACGGTGACGCGGTTCTCCTTGTCGAGAAAGGCGCGGTCGTGCTCGGTGCCGCCGCGGCCCTGCACGGGCTTGGCCGGCGGCGGAGTCTCCACGGCGGGGCGCGCGGCGGGAGGCGCCGCGTCGTCCGACGACGCCGTGGACGCCCCGCCACCCGCTCGCACCGCGGCGAGCTTGTCGAGCCGCCACCACCACACGCCCGCCGTGGCGACGCACAGGACGAACAGCAGGCCGAGCAGCAGGCTGCGCTGGCGCGAGGGTCCTCCTTGCGGCTCCTCGCCCCGCGCGGGCGGCAGCTTGACCGTGCCCTTGGAGCGCGCGGGCTCGAGGACGGGCCTCGTGGGCGAGGCGCCGTGGGGCGCGTTGCGGAACGCGTCGAGCAGGTTCTTCTTGCGCAGCGGCATGGTGGAACGGGCGAGGGGCGGGCGGTCTTCGGCCGAGCCTAGCGAGCGCGCCGCGGCCGGGACAAGGCGCACCCCCGGCGGGTCGTCACGCCCGGCGCAAGTCGGGCAGGGCGCGGCACCAAGGACCGTCGCCCCCGACGGTTGACCGTGGCGCGCGGGCGATCCATGTCCGATCATGGATCCATGGACCCGCGCTCCGCCGCCACGAGCCGCGCCGCAGGGCGCCGCGCGTCGAGCGCCTTCGCCCTGGCCGCGACGTGGGCCACCGCCCTGTCCTCCTGCGGGCGGTGGGACTCCCCCGCCGGGGAACCGCCTGCGGCCCTCGACCTCGTGGAGTGCGCCGCCGAGCGCGGCATCGACTACGTCAACCGCTCGGGCGCGCCGGAGAAGGCCTTCATCCTCGAGGCCAACGGCGCCGGAGCGGCCCTGCTCGACCTCGGTTCGGACGGCGACCTCGACCTCGTGCTGGCGCAAGGGCTCGCGAGCCTGGAAGCGCTGCGCGCGGGCCCCGGCGCGGACCTGGAGGTGTGGGAGAACGACGGCGGCGGCCGCTTCGCGCGCCGCGCCGGACCGGGGCTCTCGGGCTGGTGGACCGGGCTTGTGTCCGGAGATTTTGACAACGACGGCGACGACGACCTCGCCGTCGGCGGCTTCGGCGACCTGGCGATCCTCCTGCACGGCGCGGACGGGGCGCTCGAGCGCCTCGCCGACGCTGGCGTCGAGCCGCCGGCGGAGCGCCGCGCCTCGCCCGGCGCGCCGCGTCCGGCCGACGCGCCCGCGCCGCGCTGGACGACGAGCCTCGCCACGCTCGACGCCGACGGCGACGGCGTGCTCGACCTGTACGCCGCCAACTACCTCGACCTCGATCCCGCGCGCCCGCCGCGCGGCTCGCTCGGCAAGCCGCCGCTCGACGTGCCCTGCGCGTGGAAGGGCGTCGAGGTGTACTGCGGGCCGCTGGGCCTCGTCCCGCAGGCCGACTGCCTGTACCTCGGCCTCGGCGACGGGCGCTTCCGCGACGAGAGCGGGCGCCTCGAGGGACTGCGCCCATCGCACGGACTGGGCGTGCACGCCTTCGACGCCGATGGCGACCGCGACGACGACCTGTGCGTCGCCAACGACTCGCAGCCCAACATGCTGTGGTTGAACGACGGGCAGGGGCGCTTCGTCGACGGCGCGCTGGCGCTGGGCGTGGCCTACGGGGCCGAAGGGCGCGCGCAGGCGGGCATGGGCGTCGCCTCCGGCGACGTCGACCGCGACGGGCGCATGGACTTCGTCGTGACGAACTTCTCCGACGAACCGACCGAGCTGCACCTCGGCGCGCCGCAGGGCTTCGCGCGGGCGACCCACAAGCTCGGGCTGCTGCGCGAGACGCGCCAGCTGCTTTCGTGGGGCGTGCACCTCGTCGACTTCGACGGCGACGGCTGGCTCGAGCTCGCCAGCGCCAACGGCCACGTCTACCCGCAGGCCGACCTGCCCGACACGGGCACGCGCTACTCGCAGCAGACGACGCGCTGGAGCCTCCATCCCGAAGGCCGCGCGCGAGCGCTGCCGCCGCTCGGACCGAATTCGCTGTTCTCCCCGGCGCACGGCGGCGGACGCGGCAGCGCGGTGGGCGACCTCGATGGCGATGGCCGCCCGGACCTCGTCGTCGTGCGCATCGACGCGCCGCTGGCGCTGGGCTTGAACCGGCTCGAGCCCGGCAACGCGCGCCTGGCGCTGCGGCTCCGCGGCGCTCCGCCCGACGCGGCGAGCCTCGCCGGCGCGACGCGGCGCACGCCGCGCGACGGCAGCGGCGCCAGCGCCGTGGTCGTGTGGCGCGAAGGCGGCGCCGAGCAGGCCGCCATCGCCAGCGTGCGCCGCGCCAGCGGCTACCAGTCGTCCTCGACGCCTTGGCTGCACTACGGACTCGGCAAGGCGCGCTCCTACGAGCGCATCGTCGTCCTGTGGCCTTCGGGCGCGGTCGAGACGCTCCCCGGCGGCCCCGCGGACCGAAGCCTCGTCGTCGTCGAGGGACGCGGCGTGGCCTCGAGCTCGGAGTTCAGGCGATGAGCGCGCCGCGTCCGCGCTGCGGCGGCGGCCTGCCGCGGGCGCTCCCCCTCCTGCTGCTGGCCCTGTCCAGTTGTTTTGACAACGCGCCGACGCCGGCGGAGGACCCGCTCCGCCCGGGCGACGCGTCCGCGCGGGCCGTCGCGGCGCCAGGTCCCGACGCGCAGGCGCGCCTCCGCGAGGCGCTCGAGCTCGATCTGGCGCCGGAAGTGGCGGCCGAGGCGCGCGGGGCGCTCCTCGCGCCGGAGTCGAGCGTCGAACTGCGCGCGATGGCAGCGCTGGTGCTGGCGCAGGTGGGCGAGTCGCGCGCGGCCCTGGACGCCTGCCGCGGCGACGCGCCGGCGACGCGCCTCGCGCGGGCGCGCATCCTGCTCGAGCAGTTCGACGACCCCGCCGGCGCCGCCGCATGCCTGCTCGACGCGGACGGTCGGGCGCGCGACGCGGACTCGGGCGCGGCATGGTTGCTCGCGGGGCGGGCGCGGGCGCGCGCGCAGGACTGCGCCGGCGCCACGCCGCTACTCGTCGAGGGCCTGCGCCTCGCGCCGCACGAACCCGACTCCGCCCCCTCGCGCGCGCTGCTCTTCTCCTGCGCGCTGCAAAGGGGAGCGCGCGACGAGGCCCCGGCGCTGGAGCGCGCCGCGCGCGCCAGCGCGCAATGGCAGGCGACGCTGAAGGCGCGGCGCCTGCAGGCGCGCGCCAGGCCGCGCGAGCCGCTGCCGCGGATCGGCATCGCCGAGTTGTGGCTCTCGGTCGACGAGCCGCGCCGCGCGCTCGCGGCGCTCGACGAGTGGAGCGGCGATCCGCTCGGGCGCGATGCGGCGCGCCTCGTCTCGTTGCGCGGCGAATGCCTGCGACGCGCGGGCGAGCGCGAGGCGGCGCGCGCGGAGCTGGCGCGGGCGCGCGCGCTGGCGCCCGACGACGCGGAGCTCGCCGCATTCGAGGCGCTGCTCGCGCGCGACGAGGGCGACCGTCCGCGGGCGCTGGACCTCATGCGGCGCGCGTGCGACATGACCGCGGCGCGCGAAGGCCGCCTGCTGCGCGCGCAGCTGGAACTCGCGCGTTGGCTGCTCGAGGACGGCCGCGCCGACGAGGCGCGCGAGCGGCACGCCCGCTACCTCGAGCTCGGCGGCGACGAGCCGCTCGAGCGGCGCTGAAGCGGCTCAGCCGCCGGAGCCCCCGCCGAGCGCCTCCAAGGCGCGCCGCGTCTCGGGCGCGAAGCGTCCCTGCGGTTCGCGCTCGAGGTAGTCGCGCAGCGCGGCGCGCGCCCCTTCCGCGTCGCCCGTCTTCGACAGCGCGTGCGCCAGGTTCAGGTGCACGGGCTCGGGCAGTTCGAGGCCCTCGGCGCGCGCGACCGCGAGCACCTCGCGCCACAGCGGCGCCGCCTCCGCGGGTCGGCCCTGCCGCAGCCGGCACACGGCCAGGTGGTTGCGCGCGGACAGCTCCTCGGGGTCGCGCTCGAGCGCCAGCGCGAAGCGCAGCGCGGCCTCGTCGACGCGGCCCTCGCCGAACAGCCGCACTCCCTCCGAGACGTCCTGGGCCGCCGCCTGGGCCAAGAGCTCGGCGGCCGAGCCGAGGCCCGCGGCGTCGAGGCCTTGGGCGCGCGCCGCCACGAAGTGCGCCAGGGCGTCCTCGCGCCTGCCGCGCAGGAGCGCGTCGAATCCGGCGCGCTTCTCGAGCAGCGCCACCTCGGCGCCCAGCGGCACGCCGCGCGCCGCGAGCGCGTCGAGGACCGCGCGCGCCTCGGGGAAGCGGCCAGCCGCGGCGAGGCACTCCGAGTGGAAGCGCTGCGCGTCGACCTCGTCGGGATCGTGGCGCGTGCTCGCCTCGGCGTGCAGCAGCGCGGCGGCGAGGTCCTTCTTCTTGGCGGCGTCCTTGCCGACGAGCAGGTGCGCCTGCGCCAAGGCGCGGTCGCAGTAGGGCAAGTCCGGGTCCGCGGCGCGCGCGCGCGTCAGGAGCTCGAGTCCCTGCGCCGCGCCGCCATCCTTGCACAACATGGCGACGCCGCGCGCGCGCAGCACGACCGGATCGGACTTGGAGACGCGCTCCAGCGCGAGGATCTCGCGCAGCGCGTCCTCGAACGCGCCCGAGGCGGCGTAGATCTCCGCGGCGGCGCCGCGCGGCTCGGGGTCGAGCGGACGCGCGGCGGCGGCCTCGGCGAGGATGCGCAAGGCGTCGATGCGCGCGCCGCGCAGCGCCATGGCGCGCGCGCGCAGCACGCCTTCCTCCGCTCCGGCGCGCGCGGCGAGCGGCAAGAGCTGCTCGACTTCGGCGAGGCGACCAAACTCCAGCGCGGCGCGCAGCCGCGCGAGCTCCGGTCCCATGGCGCGCGGCGCCGGTTGGAAGCCCGGCGCGCTGGCGACGGGAGCGGCAGCGACGGGAGTGGAGGCCGCCGCGACGGATCCCCGCGCGGCATCCTGCGCATCCGGTTCGGCGCCGCACCCGAAGAGGCAGGCGACCGAGGCGCTCCAACAGCACGCCCACGCGAGCCAGGGCGAGGCCGACGTTCCACCCGGGGTGGCCCGTGCGCGCTGCGGGCGCGCATGGCGAAGCGGGGACTTGGCGTGGTGCGATGCGTGGGACAAGCTCTGGACACTGTACCTGCGCGACCTGCGAGGATGCTCGCCCCCCCTGCGACTTCGGAGGGCGTCGCGCGGCTGCTAGGATCCGAGGCGGCATGCCCTTGGCGCCACCACGCCACGCCTCCGACGATGGACCACGAACGACAACTAGGCGCCGACGATCCGGCCGAGGAGGCGCGCCTGCTCGCCTCGGCGCTGGAGGCGCACGCGCGCAGGGCGGCCATGCGCGGAGTGGCTTGGAGTCGTGTCGAAGCGCAGCCGCTCGCGCCCGCGGCGTGGCAGCCCGCTCCTGCGGCCAGCACCGCCAGCGCCGCCCCTGCCGCCGGTGCCTCGACCCGCGCGGTGGAGCCGCAAGCCGGAACTTTCGCCGCGCCCAGCGCGATTCCCAAGCCTCGAGCTCCCGCCGAGGTCGCGCCGCATTCCAGCGCGTCGGCGACGCCCTCCGCCTCCGGGTTGCCGCGCACGCTCGCGCCCGCGTGCAGCACGCTGGAAGACTTGCGCGCGGCGGTGGCGCGTTGCACGGCCTGCGAACTGTGCCGCACCCGCACGCAAACCGTCTTCTCCGACGGCTTGGGCACGCGGCGCATCCTGTTCGTTGGCGAGGCGCCCGGGGCGGACGAAGACCAGACCGGAACGCCCTTCGTGGGCGCCGCTGGACGCCTGCTGACCGACATCATCGAGAAGGGCATGCGCCTGCGGCGCGAGGACGTGTGGATCGCCAACCTCCTCAAGTGCAGGCCCCCGGGCAATCGCGATCCGGCCCCGGCGGAGGCGGAGATGTGCTCGCCTTGGCTGGAACGCCAGATCGAGCTGATGCAGCCGAGCATCATCATCGCGCTCGGGCGCCATGCGGCTGGGTACCTGCTCGGCAGTTCCGGCAGTCTCGGAAGCCTGCGCGGACGCGTGCACGAGCGGCGGGGCATCCCGCTTGTGGCCACCTACCACCCCGCCTACCTGCTGCGCACGCCACAGGACAAGAAGGAGTGCTGGCAAGACATCCAGCTCGCCATGCGGACCATTGGATTACAGCTTCCTAGCTAGTTGTTGCCATTAAAAGACATAGATCGTCGGCGCCGCGGCCGAGCACGATCGCGGCCACACCCGGTCCAGCACCTCCGCTGGCCGCCGCCGTCGGCCAGCTTGGACCGCCCCAGATGGCCTCGCGAGAGGGCGGCGCTCCACTTGGGGGGCTCCACTTGAGTAACCACGCGCCACGCTGGGGGTAGGGCGTCGGCACCGAAGAACGCCCCCGCTTGGCTCGCGCCGCGCGGAGGATCTCTACGGCGCGGATGGCGGCCCCTCGGACGGGCCGAGGCGGCGCGATGGGGATGGACCCCTGCGGATGAGCCCTGGCGGGTCGTTCACGGAATCCAAGCCCAGAGCGCCTCTTCGGTTGACCCTCACCTAGGCCACCGCTATCTTCCCCACTCCTCTTTCCCCGCTTCCGAGGTCGGCAACGGCCAACGAGCACACTGCCCCCACCGTGCATCGCCTGAAGCGGCGCACTCGATCGGCTCCGCGAGGGCCGGACGGGAGCCCGCCCCAATCGAAGCAGCTTGGCCGCGCGTCGGTCGGGCGACGGAAGGGATCCAGTGCAGGACGGAGCTAGATCGCCCCTAGATCTAGACAGACAGATAGATCCAGTCCAAGAAGCTGTGCTTCACGCACACTGCACCGGGCCGGCCAGCGACTTCGGTCGCCAGTCGAACTCGGGGCAGGCAGTCCCCCCAGCACCCGAGTTGACCACCCCCCCCTCTACCTGCGGCCTCGTGGCCGCGTGGAGTGTTCCGTGCCTGCGCGCCTCGAGCGTCCAGCGGGCCACGGTGCTTGAGCGTCGCGAAGCCGGACTCCGTGCTTCGTCGTCGGCGCTTGGGAGCGGTGTGGCTCGACTGCGTGCCCGCACGCCGTCGTCCGACGCAACCCGTCCGCACTGACTACTCGAAGGGTTTCCCAAGCATCATGCAGCTGAGGTCGATCCTCGTCCCCCTCCTCGCGGCGCTCCCGGGCGCGTGCACCACCCCCAACCAGGCCGAGCGCGCCTCCATCGCGCCGTCCGCTGCTCCCGCGCCGGCCGCCGAGGCCAACGTGGTCGAAGCCGCGGCCCCGGCCGCCACCGCCTCCGTGCCCGCCGGCCAGGAGGGTGCGCAACTCTCCGAGGACGCGGCGCGCTTGGAGCGCCTGCGCCAGCAGGGCCGCTTCCTCTCGCAGCAGTACGAGCAGGAAGGCGACCGCGCCCTCGAGCGCGCCGACCTGTCGGCCGCCCTGCGCGCCTACGCCTCGGCGCTCGAGACCGACCAGGACAGCTCGAGCGCGCGCGACAAGATGCGCAAGGTCGAGGCCCTGATGGGCGACCGCTACGCCGGCGCCGCCGCGTTCCTCGAGGACGCGATGGAACAGGAAGTGGTGCGTCGCGCCCAGGCCCGCATGGCCGCCGAGGA
>JBEBCR010000485.1:0-3293 GCA_041157565.1 Planctomycetota bacterium
TCCACCCACAGGTCGCTGTTGCGCGTCACTCGGAACTGGTGGCACGAGAGGACCTTCATCCCCGGGAAGATGTCCTCGACCTGGCTGTGCACGATCGACGAGAGCAGCACGAAGTCGTGCGGCCCCTCGGCGATCTCGCGCAGCAGCGCGATGAGGCGCGGCAACGAGCGCGGCACCTGCACGACGGCGACTCCCGCGTCGCGGCCGAAGGCGTCGGCGCCCTCCAGTTGCAGCACGAAGTTGAGCGACTTGTTGAGGATTCGCGGGAACGGGTGCGCGGGGTCGAGGCCCATCGGCGTCAGCACCGGCGCCACCTCCTGCTGGAAGTAGCGCTTGATCCAGCGCGCCTGCTTGGGCGTCCACAGCGCGCGCTTGAGCACGCGGATGCCCTGCGCCTCGAGCTCCGGCAGCAGCACCTCGTTGAGCACGCGGTACTGCTCGGCGACGAGTTCGTGGGCCGCGGCCGACACCTTGGCCAGCGCCTCGTGCGGCAGCAGCCCGTCCGGACCGCACTGCGTCGAGCGGAACGACACCTGGTGCTTGAGGCCGGAGACGCGGATCTCGAAGAACTCGTCGAGGTTCGTCGAGCAGATCGTCAGGAAGCGCAGGCGCTCGAGCAGCGGCGCGCGCTCGTCCTTCGCCTGCTCGAGCACGCGGCGGTTGAAGGCCACGAGCGAAAGCTCGCGGTTGATGTACAGCGCGGGGTCCTTCAGGTCGGGTTCGACCGTGCGATCCCTTTCGGAGGCGGATTGCGGCTGGCTCATGGCGCGGCTTCGAGCGGGGGATTGTCGCCCCGCGCATGCCGAGGCGCCAGCGAAACGGCCGGTCCAAGACCGCGGCCTTTGCAAAGATCGGCAAAATCCCCGCAAGAACCGTAGGATGTCGCAGTCATTCCCATGCTTGCGGATCCCGACATGGCAGGTGCGCGCGGGCCGGCGCTGGAGGCCGGCCTGCCGCTGGCGAACTTCGCCGCGGCGCTGGGCGCCGCGCGCCTCGAGGCCACGCCCGAGTCCGTCCACGCGCTGCGCTCGCACGCGGCCAAGTTCGAGGCGCGGTTGTGGCTGTGCGGCAGGCGCGCGCTGCGCGACGACCTGCGCTCCCTGCGGCGCGCCTGCTCGGCCTTGCGCGACCTCGATGCCTGTCCCCCGCGCGGCGTCGCCGCCGACGAACTGCGCGCGCGCCGGGCCGAGCACGCGAAGGAGTTCGCGAAGGCGCTCGCGAACCGCGATCTCGACGCGCTGTGCGCCGGCCTCGCATTCGTGCCCGACGTCGAGCTGTCCGCGGCGCTCGCGCGCCTGGCGGCGCTGGAGCGCAGGTTCGCGCGCGAAGGCCGCGCCGCCTGGCGCGAGGAGGATCCCGAGGCGCTGCACGCCCTGCGCAGGCGCGCGCGCCGCATCCGCGACGCGCGCGAGTGGCTGGGCCTCGACGCTGCGCGCTTCGCGCGCGCGCATGTCGCGCTCGGACGCTGGCACGACCTGGTCGCCGCGGGCGAGTTGGACGCGGCCATCGTGACCGACGCGCTGCGCGACGCCAAGGCCGCGTGGCGCGCCGCCGCCAAGGCCGCCGACGCCGCCGGAGGTCCCGCGTGAAGCTCTGGCTCGTGCGGCACGCCATCGCGCTGGAGGCCGGCGAAGGTCGCCCCGACGCCCTGCGCCCGCTCTCGCCGCGCGGACGCGCGCGCTTCCTGCTGGCGCGGCGCGGCCTGCGCGAGCTCGGAGCGCGCTTCGACGAACTGCGCTTCAGCCCGCTGCTGAGGGCGCAGGAGACGGCCGACCTGCTCGCCCCCTTGTGCGACGGCCCGCTGCTCGTCGATGGCGGACTCGCCCGCGAGGCGGACGAGGCGCTGCTGTCGCGGCTGCGCGGCGGCAGCGTAGCCCTCGTGGGGCACGAGCCGCACCTCTCGCGCCTCGCCATGTGGCTCTCCTGCGGCTGGCAGGCCGTCGATGGCCGCGCAGGCCTGCGACTCGGAAAGGGCGGAGCGATCATGCTCGAGGGCGAGCCGCGCCCCGGATCCATGCGCCTCGCGCACCTCCTGCAACCGCGGACCCTGCGCCGCCTCGGACGCTAGCCCGACGCCGCGGCGCGCAGCGTGCGGCGCATCGACCACGCGCTCCACAAGAGGATCGCGGCAGTGGCCGCGAACACGCCGCGGATGCCGATGTGCGCGCTGGCCCATCCGCCCGCGATCGAGGACACCGCGATCGACATGGTGCGCACGCCGAACACGATGCCGAACGCCCCGCCCCGGCGCTCGACGGGCACTTCGTTGGCGGCGAGTCCGAAGCTGCACGGCGCGCTGCCGGCCATCGTGACGCCGAAGATCCAACGCGCCGCCACCAGCATCGCGACCCACGCCGCCAGCGCGTGCGCGAACAAGGCCAGCGCGCTGGCCGCCGCGCAGGCGACCAGCGCGTGCGCGTGCCCGTGCCTGTCCCCCCAGCGCCCCCACGCCGGCATCGCCAGCATGTGCAGCAGCGCGCTGCCGCTGAACAGCAGGCTGGTCCACATGGGCCACTGCGACGGGTCCGCGACCAGGTCGCGCACGTGGAGCTCGAGGATCGGATTGGTGGCACCCAGCCCGAACTGCACGAAGAAGACGATCGCCAGCGCCGCGCGCAACCGCGGACTCTCGAGCGTCGCCCCCAGATCTCGCCGCAACCCTGCCCAAGCCGGGCCGATGCCGCGCCACGGGCGCGCCGGCGCCCTCAACCCGTGCTCCTCGTGCGCCCAGACGACGACCAGCAGCGCCGACGCGAAGGACAGGGCCGACACCACCAGGAACACGTCCGCGCACCCGATCCACGGCACGAGCAAGGCCCCGAGCACCGGCCCAAGCACCGTCCCCGCCGCCATGGCGGTCTGCAACGCCCCCGACAACCGCCCCTGCTCGCCGAGCGGCGCCCCGACCGACACCAGGGTCAAGCTCGGGGCCGCGAACCCGCTGAAGGCTCCCTGCAGCACCCGCAACACGAGCAACTGCGCGGGCGTGCGCGCGAAGTACATCAACCCCACGAAGACCGTGATGGCGAGCAGCGACCTCACCACCATGATCTTGCGGCCCACGCGATCGCCCAAGACGCCCCACAGCGGCGAGGTCAGGGCGGCGCTGAAGGGCGCGGCGCCGTAGCAGAGCCCGGCCCACAGCGCGACGTCGTCGCGCTCGCTCATGCCGAGCGCTTCGAGGTGCGTGGGGAAGTAGGGGAGGAAGCTCATCATGCCGATGGCGGTGATGAGGTTGGCGGTCCAGACGGACCACCAGGTCAGTTTCCAGCGGGACACGGGGGGAGCGTAGC
>JBEBCR010000486.1:0-5884 GCA_041157565.1 Planctomycetota bacterium
GACGCGCTGGTCGTGCCCAAGCGCTCGCTGCGCCGCGAAGGCGACGAGTCCATGGTCTACCTCGTCGAGGGCGGCCGCGCCGCGCGCGTCAGGGTGCGCGAGGGCTTCACCGACGACGAGCACGTGGAGATCCTCCCCGAGGGCCGCCCGATCGAGCCGGGCGCGCGCGTCGTGGTCGTGGGCAACCGCGAGCTCGAGGACGGCGCGGAGGTCGCCGAGGAGTCCGCCGCGGACCAGTCGGCGCGGCCGTCGCCCGCCGGGCGAGGCTGACGGCGTGGAGGGCGACGCGCGCAAGGGCGGCCTGCTGCAGGCGCTGTTGAAGCTGGTCGTGGCGCGGCCGGTGGCCGTGTCGATGATCGTGCTCGCGCTGCTCGTGTTCGGCGCCTTGTCCTTCCTCAAGCTGCCGGTCGACCTGCTGCCGCAGATCGGCTATCCGACGCTGACCGTGCGCACGACCTGGCCGGGCGCGGCGCCCGAGGACGTGGAGGACCGCGTGTCGCGGCGGCTGCAGGAGGCGCTCTCGACCCTGCCGCGGCTGGTGCGCGCCACCTCGACGTCGCGCGCGGAGACGAGCGACGTCGTGCTCGACTTCGAGTGGGGCGCGCAGATGGGCTTCGCCGTGCAGGACGTGCGGGACAAGCTCGACGGCGTGTTCCTGCCGCCGGGCGCGGAGAAGCCGCTGATCCTGCGCTACGACCCGAACCTCGATCCCGTGCTGCGCCTGGCGCTGGTGCGGCCCGACGCGCGCGGCGGCGAGCGCGACCTGGTGCGGCTGCGCTGGATCGCGGAGGAGCGCGTCGAGCGCGAGCTGGAGGCCATCCCCGGCGTGGCGGCGGTGCAGGTGCGCGGCGGACTCGAGGAGGAGATCCGCGTGCGGGTCGATCCGTTCAAGATGGCGGCGCAGAAGCTGGATCCCGCGCTGGTGCCGGCGCGACTGGCGCAGGAGAACCTCAACGCCTCCGGCGGCCTGGTGCGCGAAGGCTCGACCGAGTACCTCGTGCGCACGCTCAACGAGTTCCGGGACGTCGAGGAGATCGCCGACCTCGTGCTGGAGCGCCGCAACGGCGCTCCCATCCGCATCCGCGACATCGGCGTGGTCGAGCGCAGCCACAAGGAGCGCGAGGTCGTCACGCGCCTCGACGGCGGCGAGGCGGTCGAGATCGCCATCTACCGCGAGGCCGGGGCCAACATCGTCGAGCTCGTCGACGCCGTGCGCGAGCGGGTCTACGGCGCGGACGAGGCGCGGAGGCTCTGGGAGGAGCGCAAGGCGCGCGGCGAGCGCGGACCGCCCTCGTTCGAGGACGCGCAGAAGCTGCGCTTCCTCGCCTTCCAGCTCGAGGACGAGGCGCGCATCGAGGTGCTCTCCGACCAGTCGACCTTCATCCGCGACTCGATCGACGACGTGCGGGACTCGGGCTGGATCGGCGGCCTCCTGACGATCTTCGTCATCTGGCTGGCGCTGCGGCGCTTCCCGCCCACGCTGGTGATCGCGCTGTCGATCCCCATCTCGGTCGTGGTGACCTTCGCGCCGATGCACCTCGCCGGCGTGTCGCTCAACATCATGTCGCTCGGCGGGCTGGCGCTGGGCATCGGCATGATCGTCGACGCCTCGATCGTGGTCCTCGAGTCGGTCATGCGCCGCCGCGAGCTGGGCGACTCGCCGCTGGAGGCCGCGGTCGCCGGCACGCGCGAGGTCGCCGGCGCCGTGACGGGATCGACGCTGACGTCGATCGCCGTCTTCGCGCCCATCGTGTTCGTGCACGGCGTCGCCGGCCGCATCTTCGGGGACCAGGCCTTGACGGTGGTCGTCTCGCTGGTGGTGTCGCTCGTGGTGGCGCTGCTGGTGATCCCGGTGCTGGCGGCCTCGCGCTTCGCCTCGGGCGAGCCGCCCGCGCCGACGGCCCCGCCGCGCCCGTGGTTCGAGGGCCTGTCGTGGCGCGCCGCCGCGCATTGGCCGCGCATCGCCGCGCGGGGCGCGGGCTTCGCGCTCTTCGGCGCGCTGCGGTTCGCGGCCCTGCTCGTCGGCGGCGCGGCGCGCGCCTGCGGCTGGGTCTTCCGGCCGCTGCTTCTCGCGCACGACGCCGCGTGGGGCCGCGTCGAGCGCGCCTACCCGCGCCTGCTCGGGGCGGCCATCGACAGGCCGTGGCTGGTCGTGCTGCTCTCGGCGCTGGCGCTGGCGGCGACCACCTTCGAGGCGCGCAAGCTGGGCGTGGACCTGCTGCCCGAGATCCACCAGGGCGAGTTCACCGCCAAGGTGCAGCTCGACGCGGGCACGCCGCTGTCGGCCACCGACGAGGCGCTCGCGGAGATCGACGCGGCGGTGCGCGCGCTGGAAGGCGTCGCGCTGACCGCCGTCGTGGCGGGCGTCGAGCGCGACGCGTTGACGACGGACGCCGAAGGCAAGCACACGGCGCGCCTGACGGTGCGCCTCCTTCCGTCGCACGCCGATCCGCGCGCCGAGGACGCGCTGCTCGAGCGCGTGCGCGCGACCGTGGCGGCGCACCCGGCCGTGCGCGGCGTCGAGTTCGCGCGCCCCACCCCCTTCGCCCTCGAGGCTCCCCTGGAGGTCGAGGTGCTCGGCTGGGACCTCGAGGACATCCGCCTGACGGCCGACGAGGTCGCGCGGCGACTCTCGGGCGTCGAGGGGCTCTCCGACGTGCGCACCAGCCTGCGCGCCGGCAACCCCGAGGCGCGCATCGCCTTCGACCGCGAGAAGACGCTCGAGTACGGACTCGACCTGCAGAAGACCAGCGACCTCGTGCGCGACGCGGTGCTGGGCAAGGTGGGCACGCGCTTCGTCGAGGGCGACGACCGCATCGACGTGCGCGTGCTCGGCGACGAGTTCGTGCGCTCGGACCTCGAGCAGGTGCTGGACCTCGTGGTGAACCCCACCGCGCCGGCGCCGGTGCGCCTGCGCGACGTGGCGACGGTGGAGGTCGTCGAAGGCCCGGCCGAGATCCGCCGCATCGGCAACACGCGCGCCGCGGTGGTCGGCGCGGCGGCCTCGGGGGTCGACCTCGGCGGCCTGACCGCGCGCGTCGAGGCGGCGCTCGCCGGCCTCGTGCCGCACGGCGACACGGTGGTGCAGCTCGGCGGCCAGAAGCGCGAGATGGACGAGGCGCAATCTTCGATGCGCCTGGCGCTGCTGTTCGCGCTGTTCCTCGTCTACGTCGTCATGGCCGGCCAGTTCGAGTCGCTGCTGCAGCCGCTCATCATCCTGGTGACCGTGCCGCTGGCCTTCGTGGGCGTGGTGTGGACCAACTCGGCGCTCGGCATCCCCTTGTCGGTCGTGGTGTTCATCGGCCTGATCCTGCTCGCCGGCATCGTGGTGGCCAACGCCATCGTGCTGATCGACCGCATCAACCAGAACCGCGCCGCGGGCATGGACGTGCGCGCGGCCGTGATGGAGGCGGGCGCCACGCGCCTGCGTCCGATCTACATGACGGCCAACACGACCATCATCGGCCTGCTGCCGATGACCGGCTGGTTCGCCTTCGTGCCGCTGATCGGCGCCATGGGCTCGGGGCCCGGCGCCGAGCTGCGCGCGCCCATGGCCGTGACCGTGGTGGCGGGCCTCGCCAGCTCGACGGTGCTGACGCTGGTCGTGGTGCCGGCCGTCTACCGCCTGCTGCACCGCCGACAGGAGCGCGCGTGAAGCCGGACGGGTTCCACGGGCGGCTGGTCGCGCGACCGGTCCTGCTCCTCGTGCTGTTCGCCACGGTGCTCGTGGTGGGCGTGGCCTCCTACCTGACCATCCCGCTGCAGCTGATGCCCGACGGCATCACCAGCCCCGGCCTGCAGGTGTTCCTCTCCAACCCCGGCGCCAGCGCGCAGGAGAACGAGGAGGAGGTGGCGCGCGTCCTCGAGGAGCAGTTCCGCACCCTGCCGGGCATCGAGTCGATCCAGTCCAACTCGTCGCAGGACACGGTGGGCGTGTTCCTGCAGTTCCGCGCCGACCTCGACATGGACTGGGCCAAGTCCGAGGTGCGCGACCGCCTGGAGCGCGCGCGCTCCTCGCTGCCCTCGGGCGTGCAGGAGGCGAGCATCTGGTCGTGGAGCCAGAGCGACCTGCCCGCGATGTTCTTCGCGGTGCTGCACCCGGGCGACTCCGACCGCACCGACTTCCTGATCGACTCGGTGGTCAAGCGCCGCCTCGAGGCGGTCGACGGCGTGGGCAGGGTCGAGGTGTGGGGTTCGCTCGAGGACTCGCTGCGCATCCTGCTCGACGAGGACAAGGTGCGCGCGGCGAACCTGGACATCGGACAGCTCGTGGCGCGCCTTTCGGCCGACAACTACGCCGCGCCGCTCGGCGAGATCGAGGACGGCGGCCGGCGCACGATGCTGCGCGTCGACATGCGCTGGCGCTCGCCGCGGGAGATCGAGGAGCTGCCGATCGGCGACGGCCTGCGCATCAAGGACGTGGGCCGCGTGGCCGCGGTCAAGAGCGTGCGCCAGAACCTGTTCCGGATCGACGGCCGCTACGCGTACTACGGCGAGGTGCAGAAGGACGGCGCGGCCAACACGGTCGAGACCTGCCGGCGCCTGCGCGCCGAGTTCGCGGCCCTCGCCGCCGACCCCCAGCTCGCGGGCCAGCTCGAGTTCATGCCGCTCTTCGACCAAGGGGAGTTCATCCAGAACTCGCTCGACGGCGTGCGCTCGACCGCCATCGACGGCGGCTTGTGGGCGATCCTCGTCCTGTTCCTCTTCCTGCGCCGCCTGCGCCTGACCCTGCTGGTGGCCCTGTCGATCCCCTTCTCGGTGCTGGTCGCCATCGCCTGGCAGCGCTTCGCCGGAGGCAGCTTCAACGTGCTGACCATGACGGGCATCACGCTCGCCATGGGCATGCTCGTCGACAACGCCATCGTGGTCGTCGAGAACGTCGTGCGCCTGCGCGCCGAGGGCAAGGGCCCGATCGAGGCGTGCACGCGCGGCGCCTCGCAGGTCGGACTGGCGGTGCTGCTGTCGACCTTGACCTCCGTCGTGGTGTTCGCGCCGATCATGTTCGGCGGCGGCAACCCGACGTTGACGACGATCCTCGCCGAGCTGGGCATGCCGCTGTGCATCTCGCTGCTGGCGTCGCTGCTGGCGGCGCTGGTGTTCCTGCCGGTGCAGCTGCGCGGCGCGCTGGGCGAGCGCCACCCGGCGCTGCAGCGCGTGGCCGACATGCTCGCGCCGGCGGCCGAGCTGCCCGCGCGCGGCGCCGCGCGCGGATTGGACGCGCTGGCGGCGCTGCTGCGCCTGCTGCTCGGCTGGCTCGCCGCGGGCCTGCGGCTCCTCTTGGCCCCCGCCGCCAAGCTGCGCTTCGTGCTCGCCGCCGGCTTCCTCGCGCTCGGCACCCTGCGGGTGCTCGACGCGCTCGAGTCCGCGCGCATCGCCGCCGGAGTGCAACCCTTCGCCACGCCCGGCTGGAGCGCGGCGGCGAGCATGTCGGCTCCGGCCTCGGCCGCCATCCTCGCCTTGGCGGGGGCGCTGCTCGCCCTGTTCGCGCTGCCGCGCGCCGCGCGAATCCTCGGGCGCGAACGCGCGCCCGCCGGCCCCGGCCTCGCCGGCCCGCGCAACCTGCCCGACCTGCTCGCGGCCGCGAACACGCGCGTCCTGGCGTGGTCCCTCGCGCATCCCTCCGCCGCGGCGGGCCTGCTCGCGCTGGCGACGCTCTCGATCGCCATCCCCGCCTCGCGCATGGAGGTGGCCTCGTTCGCGCAGGACCAGAGCCGCGCGCGCGTGAACATCTACGTGCAGCTCGAGGACAACTTCACGCTGGCGCAGGCGGCCGACGAGATGCGCCGCTACGAGGAGCTGCTGGAGGCGAAGAAGTCCGAGTGGGGCCACGCGCGCGTCTCGAACCGCTTCTCGCGCGTCGGCGGGCGCCTGTCGCTCTACTGGG
>JBEBCR010000487.1:0-7084 GCA_041157565.1 Planctomycetota bacterium
CGCGAGGCGCGCGCCTTCGTCCGCCCCGATCGCCGCGGAGCCGCCGAGGAGCCGCGCCGCCTCCAGCGGATGGGGCGTCAGCACGGTGGGCGCGGCGCGGCGCGCCAGCCGCTCGACGCGACCGGCGAGCAGGTTGAGCGCGTCGGCGTCGAGGAGCAGCGGGCCGTCGAAGGAAAGCGCCTCCTCGACCAGCGCGGCCGCGGTGGCGTCCTGCGACAGTCCGCACCCTGCGACCAAGGCGTGCGGCGCGCGCCGCGCGAGCGCGGCGGCGAGCGCGCCAGGGGCGCGCGCCGAGCAGTCCTCGACCACGCACTCGGGTGCTGTCAAGAAGACTTGACTGGCGACCTCCTCGTCGCGCGCCAGGAGCGCGACGAGTCCCGCCCCGCCGCGGCCCGCCGCGCGGCAGGCGAGCGTGGCCGCCCCGCGCATCCAGCGGCTGCCCGCGAGGATCGCCACGCGTCCGGCGAGGCCCTTGTGCGCGTCGGGCGGGAGCGGCGCCGGCCGAGCGAGCGCGCTCACGCCAGCACCTCGGTGCGCCCGACCTCGAGCCCGGCCCAGTTGCGCAGCACGCGCTCGCGCCACGGCTCGAGGCGCGCCAGCTGGTCGCCGTCGGCGAGCTCGAAGCGCTCGAGCAGCGCCACCACGAGGGCGTGCAGGGCGCGGTTGCCCCCGTCGTCGATCTTCGCCGCCAAGGCGAGGCCGCGACCGCGCGCGCCCAGCGCGTAGACCGCCTCGCCTCCCACCTTGGGGAACAACCGCCCGCCGGTGGCGCGCGCGATGTCGGTGCACAAGCGCTTCTTCGAGCCCGCGATGAGCTCCGGATGGCGCTCGACGGCGCGCAGCATGCGTTCGCACGCCGCGCGCCGCGCCGGCGGGAGGCCGGCGGGGTTCGAGACGCGCGCGAAGGCGGTGGCGAGGCCCACCAGCGGCAGGCGGAAGGTCGGCGCGCTGCAACCGTCGATCGAGGTCGAGAGTTCGCGCTCCTCGAGGCGCGCCATGTCGAGTACGGCTTCGCGCACGAGGCGCTGCCCGGCCGAGTCGGGATCGAGGTAGCGCTCCGGATCCACGCCGAGGTGCAGCGCCAAGGCGAGGAAGCCGGCGTGCTTGCCCGAGCAGTTGTTGTGCAGGGAGGTCGGGCGCGCGCCGCGGGCCTTGAGCGCGTCGCGCGCCTCCGCGCTGCCGGGCGGCTGCGGCCCGCAGCGCAGGTGGCCCACCGACAGCCCGAGGCGCGCCAGGAGCTCGGCCACGCGCCGCGTGTGCTGCTCCTCGGCGTCGTGCGAAGCCAGCGCCAGCGCCAGCTCGTCCTCGCCGTATCCATGGCGGTCGGCCGCGCCGCTCTCGAGCAGCGGCAGGGCCTGCAGGCACTTGACCGAGGAGCGCGCGTGGATCGGCGAGCGGAAGCTGCCGGCGCCCGCCACCACGCGCCCCTCGACGTTTACGAGGCACCAGGCGCCGCGGTGCTGCGACTCGACCGCGTCGCCGCGCCACAGGCGCACGAGGGGCGGATTCTCGGGGTAGCCGGCGCCGGTGCCGGCGGGTCGTGCGTCGTCGTGCGGCATGGTCGCCAAGGTGGTCTCGCGCGCGAAGTGTAGCGATCGCGCCGCGTTCCCCTTGCAAGAAGGCGCGCCAAGGCCGAATAGTGGCGACGATGGCGGGCGAAGAGACGACGGACGGGGACGCGGGCGAGGCGGAGGCGATGGTCGACATGGTGCTCGGCCGCATCGTCATCCGCGACGGCAGCGAGCTGCAGCACATCTACCTGAAGGAGGCGCGCGGCGAGCGCGGCTTCCCCATCGTGATCGGCTCGGCCGAGGCGGCCGAGATCCGGCGCGTGGTGACGGGCATCGCGCCGGAGCGGCCCTTGACGCACCAGTTGGCGCACGAGCTCGTGCTCGCCGCCGGCGCGCGCATCGCGGGCGTCGACATCGTCGACTTGCGCAACAACACCTTCTTCGCGCGCATCCGCCTGGCTTCGAACGAGGGCGAAGACCTGCCGCCGGTCGACGCGCGGCCCTCCGACGCCCTGGCGCTGGCGCTGCGCGCCAAGGCGCCGCTGCGCGTGGCCGAAAGCGTGCTGGACGCGGCGCGCAGCGACCTGTCCGGTCCCGATCCGCTGCCGCCCGGCCCGTAGCCGGGCAGGCGCGCGCGGCTTGGAGCGCCGCGGCGCTTCGACTATCCTCTGCGCGCGCCAGGCGGGGCCCGGCCCGGACGGCGCGGCCTGGAGGCGTGGCAGAGTGGCCGATTGCAGCGGTTTTGAAAACCGCCATGCCGCAAGGCATCAGGGGTTCGAATCCTCTCGCCTCCGCCAACTCCCCTCCCGCGCGCGGGCGGATCCGGAGAAGGAAGCAGTGCGACGATGATCCAAAAGCTCGACGACGACCTGCGGCGCAAGAAGGGCCGCAACGTGCTCGGACAGCCCCTGGCCGAGTGCTCGCGCGACCCGCTGACGGGTTTCTTCCGCGATGGTTGCTGCGAGACCGGGCCCGAGGACGTCGGCGTGCACAGCGTGTGCGCGGTCGTGACCGCGGAGTTCCTGGAGTTCTCGCGGCGACGCGGCAACGACTTGGCCACGCCGGCGCCGCACTACGGCTTCCCCGGGCTCAAGCCCGGCGACCGCTGGTGCTTGTGCGCGAACCGCTGGCTCGAGGCCTACGAGGCGGGCTGCGCGCCGAAGGTCGACCTCGCGGCGACGAACGAGGCCACGCTGGACCTCGTGCCTCTGGTCGCCTTGCAGGCGCACGCCATCTGAGGCGGCGCCTTCCACGTCCACGAATCACGAGAAAGCGCCAGGAGAAGCACCATGTCGAGCAAGAAGGGCGGCGCAACCAAGGCGTCGAGCGCCAAGCGCGCCGGCGCGTCGCGAGGCAAGGAAGCCGCGGCCGCCGGCTACCTGCACGGCTTCACCAGCGAGGAGCAGGACCGGCTCTACCACCAGGCGCGCTTCCTCGAGCCGCGCGTGCACGAGGGACTGCCGCTGCGCCGCGCGCGACGCCTGCTCGAGATCGGCTGCGGCGTGGGCGCGCAGACCGACATCCTGCTGCGCCGCCACCCGGACCTGCACGTCACGGGGCTCGACGCCTCGCCGGTGAACCTCGCGCGCGCGGCGCGCCACCTCAAGTCGCTGCCCTGGGCGCGCGGCAGGTGGGAACTCGCGCAGGGCGACGCCGCCAAGCTCGCCTTCGACTCCGACAGCTTCGACTCGGCGTTCCTGTGCTGGATCCTCGAGCACGTCGCCGATCCGATGCAGGTGCTGTCGGAGGCGCGGCGCGTGCTGCGTCCGGGCTCGCCGATCGTCGTCTCCGAGGTGCTCAACGCCACCTTCTTCCTCGAACCGTACAGCCCGCGCACGCTGGACTACTGGAAGGCCTTCAACGAGCACCAGATCGAGCTCTCGGGCGACCCCTTCGTGGGCGCGAAGCTCGGAAACCTCCTGCAAGCCGTGGGCTTCCGCGACATCGCCTGCGAGGTCAAGCCGATCCACCTCGACAATCGCGAGCCCGGCGAGCGGGCCGAGTTCCTCGCCTATTGGACGGACCTGCTCCTGTCGGGGGCCCAGAGCCTGCAGAAGGCCGGCCGCGTCGATCGCGCCACCGTCGAGGGCATGCAGAAGGAACTGCAGATCGTGGCCCACGACCCCGACGCGGTGTTCTTCTACGCCTTCGTGCAGGCCCGCGCGACGGCGCTCTAGCCGCTGGGGACGCCGCGCCCCAAGGGTGGCGAAAGGGCGCTCGCAAGGCTGGAATCGACGCGAACTTGCCTCGCGCGGCCGGATGCGGGTATCATCTTTCGCCCACTCGCGCGGAGAGATGGCGGAGTGGCCGATCGCGCCGCCTTGCTAAGGCGGTGTACTCGAAAGGGTACCGAGGGTTCGAATCCCTCTCTCTCCGCCACTTTGGCGCCTGACGGCGCCTCGTCGCCACTCTGGCGCCTTGCGGCGCCTCGTCGCCACTCTGGCGCCTTGCGGCGCCTCGTCGCCACTCTGGCGCCTGGCGGCGCCTCGTCGCCACCCTGGCGCCTGGCGGCGCACCGTCCGCACCTTGGCGCCACGACGCGACCCGCGCCGGCGAACTGGCGACCACGGTCCGGGCCGCGTCGGCGGCGAGGCTGCGTGGCTTGCTTGCGGCCCGCGGGACTCCTAGAACGGGATCCATGGAGAAGCACAGCCCGGGCTTGGACGCCAGCGCGCGCGCGACGCGTCGCGCGGGTCTTGTCGGGCGCCTGGCGGCGCCAGCGCTGTGCGCGCTGTTCGCCTCCTTGTCCGCCTCCTGCGCGGCCGACCGGCGCTTGATGGTCTTGTCGGAGCCGCCTGGCGCGCTGGTGCGCCTCGACAACCAACTCGTCGGCACGACGCCCTACGAGGCGCCCTTCGACTCCTACGGCACGCGCCGCCTGACCTTGTACAAGGACGGCTACCTGCCGCACTCGCGCCTGCTCGTGCTCGAGCCGCCGTGGTACGCGCGCTTCCCGCTCGACTTGTTCAGCGAAGTGCTGATCCCCGTCGGCTGGCGCGATTGGCGCGAGGAGCGCGTCACGCTCGAGGCAGTGCGCGAAGGCGAGATCAGCGCGCCCGACCTCGAGGCGGTGCTGCTGCGCGCCGAGTCGCTGCGCCTCGCCGAGCCCGAAGGTCCACGGCCGGCGTTGCGCGCCGGCGACGCCCCGCCCCCTCCGGGCGGCGGTCCCTAGCACGAAGGAACGAAGGAGCACGCACCATGGCGAACGACTGGAAGGGCCGCCGCGCGACGGTGATGGGCTTGGGGCTGTTCGGCGGCGGCGCGGCGGCGGCGCGCTACCTCGCCCGCGCGGGCGCGCGCGTCACGATCACCGACAAGCGCACGAAGGAGGAGCTGGCCCCGGCGATCGCGCAGCTCGATGGACTGCCCATCCAGCTCGCGCTCGGGGGCCACGCCGCGGCGCACTTCGACGGCGCCGACCTTGTGGTGCTCAATCCCGCGGTCGACCCGAAGAACGAATGGGTGCAGTACGCGCGCTCGCGCGGCAGCCTCGTCACCAGCGAAGTGGCGCTGTTCCTCGAACGCTGCACGGCGCGCGTGCACTGCGTCACGGGCACGCAAGGCAAGAGCTCGACCTCGACGATGCTGCACCAGCTGCTGTCGGGCTCGGGGCTCGTCGCGCACCTCGGCGGCAACATCGGCCGATCCCTGGTCGAGAGCGCCGAGCAGATCGGCGAGGACGAGCGGGTCGTGCTCGAATTGTCGAGCTACCAGCTCGAGTCGCTGCCCGAGCAGCTGGCGCACCTGTCGACTCCGCCGCGCGTGGAATCGGTCGCTTGCGTCAACGTGCTGCCCGACCACCTCGACCGGCATGGCTCGTTCGAGAACTACGCCAAGGCCAAGGAGAAGATCCTCGACCTGGTCGAAGCCACGGGCGGGCACGCGGTGCTGCCGGCGGAGGATCCGACGACGCGCGGCTGGACTCGTCCGCACGCCAAGCGCGTCGACGCGTGGTTCGAAGCCTCGACCGACCGCGGGCTGAACCTGCGCGGCGGCGAATTCCGCCTCGATCGCGAGGTGCTCGGGCGCGTCGAGGACTTGAAGATCCCCGGCACCTTCCAGCGCAGGAACGCGCTGGTCGCGCTGGGCATGGCGCGACTCGCCGGCGTGCCCGCCGAGCGCCTGGCGCGGCTGGTCGGCGGCTTGACCGCGCCCAGCCATCGCCTCGAGGACCTCGGCGTGCGCGGCGGACACCGCGTGTGGGACAACGGCGTCTCGACCACGCCGGACTCGACGCTTGCGGTCTACGAATCGCTGGCCGCGCCCGTGTGCCTGCTTGCAGGAGGCAAGTCGAAGGACCTGCCCTTCGACTCGATGGTGGCCGCGGCCAAGGGCAAGGTGGCGCGCGTCGTGGCCTTCGGCCATGCCGGCGCGACGCTGCGCGACGCGTTCGCGGCCGCGGGCATCGAAGCCGTGGCGGTGCCGACCGTGCGCGAGGCCGTGGCCGAGGCCTGGCGCCGCATGCAGCCTGGCGAGGAGCTCCTGTTCTCGCCCGCCTGCGCCAGCTACGACGCCTACAAGAACTTCAAGGAGCGGGCCGAGGACTTCCGCCGGGCCATCCCGGCGCTCGACGCCGAACCCCGCCCCTAGGGACGCGCGACGTGCGCGGATCGGCTTGGCGCGTCCAAGCCCGGGGCCACGCGGACCATTGCAGCGGCCGCCCGCGGTGCTAAGTATCTCCAGGCGTCGGGCCGAGGCGGCTCGGAGGTGGCGTCGAATGCCTTCCGGGCGTACCTTTCAACCTGCGGCCCAGCTCGCGCCATGCACTGCCAGAACTGCCACAAGAACCCCGCCACGGTCCACGTGACCGACCTCGGCGGCTCCGCCGCGGGCGAGGGCGAGAACCCCGTCCAGGAGCGCCACCTGTGCGAGGTGTGCGCGCAGGCCTTGGACCTGCCCCACATGGCGCAGCCCAAGAAGACGGTGGCCGACATTTGGAAGCTGCTGCAGATCTCCGCGCAGGCGACGCGCAAGAAGGGTGGCCCCGCCTGTCCGCATTGCGGCATGACCCTCGAGGAGTTCCGCCGCAAGGGGCGCCTCGGTTGCGCCAAGGACTACGAGGTGTTCGGACCGCACATCGCCGAACTGCTCGAACGCGTGCACGGCGCGCGCCTGCATGTCGGCCGCCTGCCGGGCTCCATGGGCGCGCCGCAGGTGGAAGCCAGCAGCGCGCAAGCTCCCGAGCAGGCGACGCGGGAGGCGCGCTTGGCGCAGTTGCGCGCCAAGCTCGCCGAGGCGATCCGCACCGAGGCTTATGAAAGCGCGGCGCGGTTGCGCGACGAATTGCGGGCGCTCGAGTCCGCGCCGCCATCGGGATCCTGATTCGGAGCGCGGCGCCAAAGGCGGCAGGCCCTAGGATCCTTCAATTGATCTCCGCGCGCCCCATCCGCACATGCGCCAAGCCGCTCCCACATGGAGCACAGTGCAGAGCGCGCTCGGCTTGGGTGCCATTCCCAAGAACGAAACATCGGCAGCGCTACCGATCGCAGGATCATGCAATTCGTGGCCTTTCACTGGCGCACGACTGCGACTAAAACCACCACAACCTGCGCAGCGCGATCCCCCAAACTGGG
>JBEBCR010000488.1:0-3273 GCA_041157565.1 Planctomycetota bacterium
GGTGCGCGCCGAGGCGGCCTTCGCGCTGGGGCTGCACGGCACGGTCGAGTGCCTCCCGCCGCTGGAGCGGTTGGCCGACGACCGAGTCGAATGGGTGCGCGCGCGCGCCGTGGCCGCCTTGTCAAGGATTCCTGACGCGCGGGCGCGCCGGCGCGTCGCCTCGGCGCTCGCGGACGAGGAGCCCCGGGTGCGCCGCGAGGCGGCCGAGGGCCTGGCGCGCTTCGATCGCTCGGCCTCCGACTTCGCCGAGCACGCCGGCGCGCTGGCGCGGGCGGTCGACGCGGCGCGCGACGAGCCGGAACTGCTGTGGAGGCTCTTGCACGCGCACGCTCGCTGGCGGACGGGCGCCTTGCGCGCCGCCTGCGTGGCCGGCGCGGCCCACCCCGACGCGCGCGTGCGCCTCCACGCCGTGCAAGGACTGTCGAGCGGCGCGCACGACGACGCCTCGCGCGCCGCGCTCTCCCGCGCGCTGGCGGACGAGGAGCCGCGCGTGGCGCAGGAAGCAGCGTTGGCGGCGCGCGCCAACCCCGACGTGGCGCTCCTCGACGCGCTGGTGGCGGCCTGCGCGGCGTCGAGCGCGTCGACGCGCGCCTCCGCCCTCGAAGCGCTCGGGGCGCTCGGCGCCCTGCTGCCCGCCCACCTCGACGACGAGGCGATCGAGGGGCCGCGCGACGACCAGCCGATCCCCGCGCGCCGTCGCGTCGAGGCGGCCTTGGACAAGGCGCGCCTCGACTCGTCGCCCACGGTCCGCGGCGCGCGACTCGAGGCGTGGGCGCGCATGGCCGGGGACGACGCGGCGCCCTTGCTCGACCTCGCGCGGCTCGATCCCGATCCGGTGGTGCGGGCCGGCGCCGCGCGAGCGGCCGCGCTGCTCGGCGCGCGACGCGGCGTCCCGCTGGCCGCCCAGTTGGCGGCCGACGCGAACCTGCGCGTGGCCACCACCGCGGCCGAGGCCTTGGGTTCCTGGTCCACCGACGAGGCGCGCGAGGTTGCGCTGCAACTGCTCGGCCATCCCGACCCGGGCGTGCGGCTGGCGACGATGGGTGCGTTGGCGAAGATCGCCGAGCCTGGCTGCGAGGGCGCGATCCTCGCCTGCGCCGCCACCACTCCCGGTCCCATCGGAGCGGAGGTGGCGCAGGTCGCGCTCGATTGCGCCGCCAAGCTGGGCTCGCCGCTGGTCGCCGAGCGGCTGGCCGCGCACGGCGACGACTTCGTGGCGCGCAAGGCGGCGCGGCTCCTGGACGAGCGCTTCGGCGGCCGGAAGCCGGTCGCGCGCGACCCCAAGCCGTGGCGCGGGCCGGTGGTCGAGCTCGACCTGCCGCGCGGCGCGCGCATCGCCACCGCCCGCGGCGTCCTGGAGCTCGCCCTGCACGGCGACGAGGCACCGCTGCACGTGCACAACTTCGCCAAGCTCGCCGCGCGCGGCGCCTACGACGGCCTGTCCTTCCACCGCGTCGTGCCCGACTTCGTGGTGCAGGGCGGCGACCCGCGCGGCGACGGCAACGGCGGCGAGGCGTGGGACGGCGGCTCGCTGCGCGCCGAGCCGACCCCGCGGCCGTTCCTGCGCGGGTCGCTGGGCATGCCGCGCAACGACGATCCGGACTCGGGCGGCGGTCAAATCTTCTTGACGCTGCGCGAGACGCCGCACCTCGACTGGCGCTACGCCAACTTCGGCTCGCTGGTCGCGGGCTTCGACGCGCTGGAGCGCATCGAAGTCGGCGACCGCATCCTGCGCGTCGAACTCTTGCGCTGAGCGGCGCGCGCGCCGGGAAAGTTCTTCCACCTCCCCCGCTTTGCGATTTCCTGTGCTTTGCTTATCGCGCGGCGCGCGCCGCGACGAAGGTCTGCAGGTCGCGATCCCGCGCGAGCGACCACTCGCGTCCCGTGCGACGGCAGGTCTCCATGCACAAGCAATTCCTCGCTCTCGGCGTGCTCCTCGTGGCGCTGTCGGTGCTCCTGGCGCGCCAGGAGCAGTTCCAAGGACGCATCGACGAACTGGAGTCGCGCCAAAGCGCGCACCCCTCCGAGATCGCCGCGCTGCAGGCCGAGCTGCGCGCCCTGCGCCAACGCTCGAACGCCGCGCTCGAGGAGCTGCGCGCCATCGCCGCCGCGGGAGCCACGCGCGACGAAGTCGAGGGACGCGTCGCGGCCCTGCAGGCCGAGCTGGAGCGCACGGGGGCCGAGCTGGCGGCGCAGGAGCGGCGCGGCGTCGAGATGGCCTCGGAGCTCTCGGGCGCCATCGGCTCGGCCATCGCGCCGATCCTGCACCGCGTCGAGGACAACCGCCGGCTGCTGGCGCAGCTCGCCACGCGCGACGAGGAACGCGAAGCCGCCACGAGCGCCGAGCTGGCGCGGCTCGAGGGCCGCATCCCGCGCGAGGTCGGCGGCGAGGACCTGTGGAACGACCTGCTGGGTCCGACCGTGCAGGTCTCGGGCGAGGAGACCGTGGGTTCGGGCGTGCTGCTGCGTTCGCGCGCCGGCGACGACGGCGTGTGGCGCACGCCGATCCTCACCGCCTGGCACGTCATCCGCGACGTGCGGGCGGACGAGGACACCGGCGAGGTGTCGGTGCCCGTGACGATCTACGCCAGGGACGGATCCATCGACCCGCAGACGGCGCTGCTCGTCAAGCGCGACGCGGACCTCGACGTGGCGCTGCTCGAGCTGCGCACGAGCGAGGCGCTGCCGCACGGCGCCAAGCTCGCCTCGCGCGAGACGCTGCGCCGCGCGCAGGTCTTCGAGCCGGTGTGGGCAGTCGGCTGCCCGCTGGGCAACGATCCGATCCCGACCGCCGGCACGTTGTCGGACACGCACCACCACGTCGACGGCATGCGCTACTGGATGATCAGCGCGCCGACCTACATCGGCAACTCGGGCGGCGGGGTCTACCACGGTCGCACGCGCGAGCTGGTCGGCGTGTTCACGAAGATCTACACGCACGGTTCGGCGCGACCGACGGTCGTGCCGCACATGGGGCTCGCCACGCCGCTCGAGACCGTCTACGACTGGCTCGAGCACGAGGGCGTCGCCGGGATCGAGCCCGACGAACCGCGCACCGAGACCGCCGCGGCGCGCAGGTGATCCCGCGCGGCGCCAGTTCCGCGCTCAGGGCGCCTCGGCCACGCGCTTGAGCTTGGCGAGGCCCTTGTCGAAGTCGTCCTCGACGAAGCCGACCATGGCGAGGCGCAGCCAACCGCCGACGACCGGCACGGCGAAGTCGCCCTGCATGCGCCAGGTCACGCGCGTCGCCGCGCCTTCGGGCGCGTAGCGGAT
>JBEBCR010000489.1:0-6678 GCA_041157565.1 Planctomycetota bacterium
CGATCCGCGCCCAGGCGCGAGGCGAGCTTCGCCATGGCTTGCGCGGTGCGCCAGCGCACGGTCGACTCGGCGATGCCGAGCTCGGCCGCGACCAGCGCCGGCGGCACGTCGAACACGCGGCGCAGGAGCAGCACTTCGCGCAGCTCGTCGTCGAGCGACTTGAGCGCGGCCGCCAGCGCGCCCAGCTCCTCGGCCCGTTGCGCGTGCTGGTCGGGTGTCGCCCGCGCGTCCACGGCGGACTCGGGCTCCAGTTCCACCTCGCGATGGGCCGAGCGCTTGGCGGCGCTCCAGCGCCGGTGCTTCTCGAGGATCTTGTTGGTGGCCACGCGCCACACCCAACGCCGGAAGGCCGCCTCGTCGGCGAAGGATTCGCGCTCCGCGTCGAGCAGCACCTCGAGGGCGACGGACTGCACGATGTCGCTCAGGGGTTCGCGCGACAGGAGCGTCGCGCCGGCCTGGTCGCGCACGTGGGCGCGCAGCAGCGCGAGGTGCCGCTCGAGCAGCGGCCGCAGCTCGTCCGCCCGCAAGGCGGAGCGCCCAGAGGCGCCTTCGGCGGTGGCGCCCGTCACGGCTTGGGCAACGCGCCCTCGTACTTCTTCGGGTCGGCGTCGAAGTCCTTGGGGCAGTTCTCGCAGCAGAATCCGACCAGCCGCCCGGCATGCAGTCGCGTGCGCCGCGCGTCGACGGGAGCTCCGCTGACGGGGCAGTTGACGTTGATCGGCACCTGCGTCGCGGGCAGAGGCGCCTCGCCGGGCGGCGGCAGGAGGTTGACGAACTCGGGCTTGGGCTCGACCTCCGCCGCGATCGAGTCGGGCTTGGCGCCGCCATCGGCGCAGAGCCCCGGACGCGTCGCGAGGCGCGCGAGGCCGGCGGGCGTCGCGCCGCTCCGCCACAACCACACGCGGCGCAGCGCGGGCGCCGCGAGCAGGTCGTCGATGCATCCGTCGCCGGCCCGCGTGCCCGCCAGCACGAGCTCGGACAAGCGCGGCAGGCGCGCGACGCGCGCCACGAAGGCGTCGTCGACGCCGACGCAGCCGCGCAAGTCCAGCCGCTCGAGCCCTTCGCAGCGCTCGAGCCAGGCCAGCGACCCGGCGCCGATCCTCGTGCGCGCCAGCGAGAGATCCCGCCAGCGCGAGGCGAGGGGCGCGAACAAGCGCTGGGCCTGGGCGTCGTCGATCGCCGACGCCACGGCCGAAGCGTCGGCGAGCAGCAGCGGCGAGTCCGGATCCGGCCGCTCCACGTGCACCAGCGCCTCGCGCAGCGTGGCGAGCTGCGCGTCGACGTCGACCGACCGCGCGTCCGGATTGGACGCGCAGGCTGCGCACAGCGCCAGGAGGACCGAGCTGGCGAGGAGCCTCACGCGACGATCTCCCGCACCACGCGCCCGGAGACGTCGGTCAAGCGGTAGTCGCGGCCTTGGAACGGGTAGACAAGCTTCTCGTGGTCGAAGCCCATCAAGGAGAGCATCGTCGCGTGCAGGTCGTGCACCTCGACCGGGCGCTCGACGATGTTGTAGCCGTAGTCGTCGGTCTTGCCGAGCGCGATGCCCGGCTTGATGCCGCCGCCCGCGCACCACATGGTGAAGCAGCGCGGATGGTGGTCGCGGCCGTAGTCGGTCTCCGACAAGGCTCCTTGGCTGTACACCGTGCGGCCGAACTCGCCGCCCCACACGACCAGGGTCTCGTCGAGCAGGCCGCGCCGGCGCAGGTCCTTGATCAACGCCGCCTGCGGCTGGTCGACGGCCTTCGACTGCGCGCGCATCTCGGCCGGCAGGTTGCCGTGCTGGTCCCAGCCGCGCATGTACAACTGCACGAAGCGCACGCCGCGCTCCGACAGCCGCCGCGCCAGCAGGCAGTTGGCCGCGAACGTACCCGGCTTGCGCGCCTCCTCGCCGTACAAGGCGAAGGTCTCGTCGTCCTCGTCGGACAGGTCGGCCAGCTCGGGCACGCTCATCTGCATGCGGTAGGCCATCTCGGCCTGCGCGATGCGCGCGCGCGTCTCGCCGTCGAGCGAGGCCTGCGCCTCGCGCTCGTTGAAGTCGTTGACGAGATCCAGCATCGCGCGGCGGTCGGCGCGCGACACCCCCGTGGGGTCCTTCAGGTACAGCACCGGATCGCCCGAGCTGCGCAGGCGGCACCCCTGGTGCTCGCTCGGCAGGAAGCCGGAGCCCCAGAAGCGCGCGGAAAGGGCCTGCATGTTGCCGATCCCCTGCGTGATGAGGACGCAGAAGGTCGGCAGGTTGGCGTTGGCGCTGCCGAGCCCGTAGCTGACCCACGCGCCGAGGCTGGGTCGCCCGGGTTGCTGGTGGCCGGTCTGGCAGAAGGTGATCGCCGGCTCGTGGTTGATGGCGTCGGTGTGCATCGAGTGCAGGAAGCACAGCTCGTCCGCCACCGAGCCGGTGTGCGGCATGAGCTCGCTGATCCAGACGCCGTCTTCCTGGTTTTGGTAGCGCGAGAAGGCGAACAGCGAGGGGGCCACGGGGAAGCGTCCCTGCCCGCTGGTCATGGTGGTGAGGCGCTGGCCCTTGCGGATCGACTCGGGCAGGTCCTGGTTGTAGCGCTTGCGCAGGTCCGGCTTGTAGTCCCACAGGTCGAGGTGCGAGGGACCGCCCTCCATGTGGAGGTAGATGACGCGCTTGGCCTTGGGGCGCCAGTGGCGCTGCGGCGCGGACGCGGCGGCGGCCAGCGCGTCGCGGCCGAGCAGCGAGCCGAGCGCGGCCATGCCCACGCCCGCGGCGAAGGTGCGCGCGCCGGCGGCGAACAAGCGGCGGCGCGTCAACGTCAGTTCGTGCTCGTGCAGCGCGGCGCGGACGGGATCGGCGTGGATGGGTCGCATGCTCAGCTCCTCACGATCGTGGCGTCGATGTTCAACAGGCTCGAGGCGACCATGGTCCACGCGGCGAGCTCGACGGCCGCGTGGTTGGCCGCCACCGGCGCCTCGCCGACCTCGACCAGCGCCTGGGCGTCCCCGGGGGCGGCCGCGTAGCGCTGGCGGAAGCGCGCCAAGGCGGCTTCCAGCTTGTCGAGCTCCTCGGCCTGCGGCGCGCGCACGGCGCAGCGGCGGAACATGCGCGCGAGCCTGGCGCGGTCGTCGCCACCTTCGTCCAAGGTGCGCGTGGCGAGCACGCGCGCCGCCTCGACGAACTGCTCGTCGTTCCACAGCACCAGCGCCTGCAGCGGCGTGTTCGTGCTCGTGCGGCGGATGTTGCAGAACTCGCGTGTGGGCGCGTCGAAGGTCAGCATCGACGGCGGCGGCGCGGCGCGCTTCCAGTAGGTGTACAAGCTGCGCCGCCACAGCTCGTCGCCCATGCCGCGCTCGTAGACGCGCGTGTTGGACTGGAGCATGGCCACCTCCTGCCACAGTCCTTCCGGCTGGTAGGGCTTCACCGAAGGCCCGCCCTGCTTCTCCACGAGGAGTCCGGCGACGTGCAGCGCCTGGTCGCGGATGTGCTCGGCCGGCAGCCGCTTGCGCGGGAACCAGGCCAGCGCCGTGTTCTGCGGGTCGCGCTCGAGCAGTTCGGCGCTCGCGTTCGAGCTGCGACGGTAGGCGTCCGAGCTCGTGATCAGGGCCACCATGCGGCGCGTGTCCCAGCCGCTTTCGCGGTACTCGACCGCCAGCCAGTCGAGCAGTTCCGGATGCAGCGGGTACTCGCCTTGCAGGCCGAAGTCCTCGGTCGTGCGCACGAGCCCGGTGGCGAAGAACTGCTCCCACAGGCGGTTCGCCGCCACGCGCGCCACCAGCGGGTTCTCCGCCGACGCCATCCAGCGCGCCAGGCCCAGGCGATCGTCCGACGAGCCCGCCGGCAGGCGTCCGAGCGCCGCGGGGATGCCGCGCTCGCGCTTGCGCTTGGCGTCGGGCATGTCGTAGCGCCCGCGCATCAAGGTATGCGTCTCGCGGCGCGCCTCGCGCTCGCGCATCACCATGGTGCGCGGCATCGCGGCCTCGAGCGCCGCCAGGTCGCCGCGCGCCGAATCCAGCGCCTCGCGCCTCGCGCGCCAGGAGGGCGAAAACCGCGTGCGCCACGCGTCGGCCAGCTCGGCGTCCAGCGCCTTGCCGCGCGCCTCGCGCGGTAGCAGCGCCGCCACCATCGCTCCGGCGAACTCGTCGACGCGCGGCAGCTCGCGCCAGTAGTACCCGCCCGCGCCGCCGGTGTTGACGATCTTGAACACCAGGAGGTGCCGTCCGCGCGGCACCAGGATCCTGGCCTTGTCCTGGTCGGGCTGGGCCCCGCGGTCGACGCGGTTCTCGTGCACGAGCTTGCCGCCGAGGTACACCTGCACGCCGTCGTCGCTGCCGAGCGACACTTCGACCTCGCGCTCGCTGGGCGCGAACACCTGGCGCGCCGCGTAGACGATGTTCGACCCGCCGGCCGTGGCGTTGACGCGCCCGTCGACGAAGTCCGCGCGATACGCCCAGCCTTGCTCGGAGAAGCGCGCCGAGCGGTCGATGGTCGCCGCGTCCTCCGGGCCGATCCTGCGCTCGTACATGTCGGCGCGCGTCCCGTCGAACGGCCCCACGACGTGCCAGCCGCCCTTGGCGAGCGGCAGGCGCGCCGCCACCGCGTCGTCGATCGCGCCCGCGCGCAGGCGCACTTGGCGCAGCGTGTGGCGCGCGTGGATGGTGCGCTGCTCGATGCGCGCGCGCAGCACGGTCCCGCCTTCCCAGCCGAACGGCTCCTTGGCGAGCAGCACGAGCACGCGCGAGCCCTCGCGCTGGTGGCCGCCCAGCGCCCAGCCGTCGTCGCCCATGCCCGGCAGCATGTTGACCGCGTGGTAGCCGCCGTCGACCTGCTCGTGGTCGACCCACAGCCACTCGAACTCGATCTCCTTCCACGCGTCGGGCTGGTCGGCGGGCCTGGCGTTGGCGACGACGCGCGACACGACGGCGTTGCCGTTCTCCGCGCGACCCGGCCGGTCGCCGTGCGCGGGATCGGCCAGCGCCTCGAGCGCGAGCAGGCGCAGCCCCGCGCCGGCGAAGGAGAGCTCGACCTCGTAGTCGGACTTGTCGGGGTTCGGGCCCTTGGCGAGCACCGAACCGTCGCCCAGCACCTCGAGCTCGACGCCGTTGGTGGCCTTGGCCGAAGCGACGCGCGAGTCCACCCAGCGCGAGGACCCGAGCGCGGCCGCGAGCCACTCCTCGCGCTGGCGCGCCTCGTCCGGGTCGTCCTGCTCCAGCGCGCGCGCCGCGGCCTCGATCCGCGCGGAGAGCTCCGCGCGGCGCTCGGCCTGGCCGGGGCCGGGCACTTCCATGAACGGCTCGAAGGCGCGCTTGGGATCGGGCAGCTGCGAGTACAGCCCGGGCTCCTCGTTCGAGTTGAAGTACGCGTAGAACGAGTAGTACTCGTCCTGCGAGATCGGGTCGAACTTGTGGTCGTGGCACCGGGCGCAGTTCATCGTCAGCCCGAGGAAGACCGAGGCCGTCGTCGCCGCGCGGTCCGCGGCGTACTCGACCAGGTACTCCTCGTCGATGGCGCCGCCCTCGTCGGTGATGACGTGGTTCCTGTTGAAGCCGCTGGCGACCTTCTGGGCCACCGTCGCGCCGGGCAGCAGGTCGCCCGCGAGCTGCTCGACCAGGAACTGGTCGAAGGGCATGTTCGACTCGTACGCGTCGAGCACCCAGTCGCGCCACGGCCACAGCGTGCGGCCAGCGTCCATGTGGATGCCGTTGGTGTCGGCGTAGCGCGCCGCGTCCAGCCACGGCAGCGCCATGCGCTCGGCGTGGCGCGTGCGCCACGGCTCCTCGGTCATGAGCTTCGTCGCCAGCCGGTCGAGCCTGTCGGGCGCGGCCGACGCCATGTGCTCGTCGAGCTCCTCGGGCGTCGGCGGCAGGCCGGTCAAGTCGAGGAACAGTCGGCGCACGATGCGCGTCTCGTCGGCCTGCGGCGCCGGGACCAGCCCCTTGGCGGCGATGTGCGCGTCGAGGAAGCGGTCGATCGGGTTTTCCGCGGGGCCCGCCGGCGGAGCGGGACGCGTCGGCGGCGTGAAGGCCCAGTGCGGCTCGTACTCGGCGCCCTGCTCGATCCAGCGGCGGATGATCTCCTTCTCCCGCGCGTCGAGCGCCGGCTTGTTCGACTCCGCCGGCGGCATGTGCTCGTCGGGATCGGAGCTTTGGATCCGCGCCCAGATCTCGCTCTTCTCGAGGCTGCCCGGCGCCACGGCGCGCAGGCCGTCGCGGTCCTTCGTCGCCTCCTCCGCGACGTCGAGCCGCAGGTCCGCGGCGCGCTTGGCCGAGTCCATGCCGTGGCACAGGAAGCAGCGGTCCGACAGGATCGGACGCACGTCGCGGTTGTAGCTGACGCGCGCGTCGTCGCCGGCGAAGGCCGCCGAGGCGCTCGCCGCCGCGGCGCACAGCGACCAGAGGATGCTCAGGTGGGGGGTCGTCGAAGGCATGCCGAGGTCCTCGCGGAGCGGCATGGCGCCGCGGGGTGTATGGTAGCCGCGGGACGCGCGATGGGGGCGCCGGGGGCCGGAAAGCAACGGCGCTCGCGGCCAGGTCGGCGCGGCCCGAGCGCCATCCCATGTCCGAGGCACTGGAACGCAGCAAGGCGCGCGACGCCGAAGGCCTGTTCGAGGCTTGGCTGGAGCGTCGCGAGCGCGGCTCGGCGGAACCGTTCGAGGCGCTGCGCGCCGACCACGCGGCCAACGCGCGCGAGCTGGACGGCCTGCACGAGTCCTGGAG
>JBEBCR010000490.1:0-4531 GCA_041157565.1 Planctomycetota bacterium
CGCACGCGCCGCCGCACGGTCGAAGGGATCGTGACCAGCGACAAGATGACGCAGACCATCACGGTCCTCGTCGAGCGCACCTACAAGCACCCCAAGTACGGCAAGTACATCCGCAAGGCGAAGAAGTACCACGCGCACGACGAGGAGGGCACGGCCAAGCCGGGCGACCTCGTCGAGATCGCCGAGTGCCGTCCGCTGAGCAAGCTCAAGCGCTGGCGCCTCGTGCGCGTCGTGCGCGCCGGGGCCGTGGCCCAGGGCTCGGTCGACTTCACGCCGGACATCGCCGGAGGTGCCTCTTGATCCAGATGCAGACCTTCCTGGATGTCGCCGACAACACTGGCGCGAAGCTCGCCCAGTGCATCAAGGTGCTCGGCGGCACCCACCGGCGCTACGCCGGCCTCGGCGACATCGTCGTGGTGTCGATCAAGAAGTCGATGCCGGGCAGCGAGCTCAAGCAGGGCTCGGTGGCCAAGGGCGTCGTGGTGCGCGTCAAGAAGTCCGTGCGCCGCTCGGACGGGTCCTACGTGCGCTTCGACCAGAACGCCGTGGTGATCGTCGACGCCGAGGGCAACCCCAAGGGCACGCGCATCTTCGGCGCCGTCGCCCGCGAACTGCGCGAGCGCAACTTCATGAAGATCATCTCGCTGGCCCAGGAGGTGGTGTGATGGCCGCCTCGACCCCGAGCAAGTTCCGCATCAAGAAGGGCGACACCGTCGCCGTCGTCGCGGGCAACGACAAGGGCAAGACCGGAGTGGTCAAGTCCGTCGCGCGCGACACCGGCCGCGTCGTCGTGGAGGGCGTCAACCTGCGCTGGAAGCACAGGAAGCCTTCGCAGAAGAACCCCAAGGGCGAACGCGTCCAGATCGAGGTCGCGATCCACGCCTCGAACGTGATGCACGTCGGCGCCGATGGCAAGCCGACGCGCAAGGCCCCCGCGCGCAGCAAGAAGTGAGGCGCTGAAAGCGACACGCTGACATGGCACGACTCAAGGAAAAGTACCTGACCCAGGTGAAGCCGGCCCTCAAGGACCGCTTCAAGATCGGCAACGACCACGCCGTCCCGCGCCTGGAGAAGATCGTCATCAACATGGGCGTCAACGGCGCGGTGGAGAACAAGAACCGCGTCGAGTCGGCCGCCAAGGACCTCGCCATCATCGCCGGCCAGCGGCCGACGGTGCGCAAGGCCAAGAAGGCCATCTCGGGCTTCAAGCTGCGCGAGGGCATGCCGATCGGCTGCGCCGTGACGCTGCGCCACCAGCACATGTGGGAGTTCGCCGATCGCCTCTTCTCGATCGTGCTGCCCCGAATCCGCGACTTCCGCGGCGTCAAGGACAAGCTCGACGGCCGCGGCAACTACACGCTCGGCCTGTCGGAGCAGTCGGTCTTCCCGGAGATCGACTTCGACAAGCTCGAAGCCGTCCAGGGCATGGACATCACCTTCGTCACCAGCGCCGCGAACGACGAGCAGGGCTACGCGCTGCTCAAGGAGCTGGGCATGCCGTTCATGATCCGCGAAACCAAGGGCAAGAAGGCCTGAGGGCCGCCTGGACCAGGGCACCTGACAAACACGGACTAGACCAGATGGCCAAGCTTTGCCTCATCCTCAAGAGCCAGAAGAAGCCCAAGTTCTCCACCCGCGCCTACACGCGCTGCACGATGTGCGGCCGCGCGCGCGCGGTCTACCGCAAGTTCGGCATCTGCCGCCTTTGCCTGCGCAGCCTCGCGCACAAGGGCGAGATCCCCGGCATGCGCAAGGCCTCGTGGTGATCGAGAAGGGAACCAGACAGCCATGATGACCGATCCGATCGCCGACCTCTGCACGCGCATCCGCAACGCCAACACGGTGCGCGCGTCCTCCCTGTCGATGCCCGCCTCCCGCCTCAAGGTGGGGGTGGCGCAGATCCTCAAGGAGGAGGGCTACATCAAGGACTACGCCGTCGAACCCGGCCAGCCCGCCTCGACCCTGACGATCCAGCTCAAGTACGGCGAGTACGGCGAGTTCGTGATCCAGTCCATCGAGCGCATCAGCAAGCCTGGCTGCCGCGTGTACGCCTCCGCCAAGGAGCTCAAGCCGATCATCCGCGGCATGGGCATCCAGATCCTCTCCACCCCCAAGGGCATCCTCTCCGATCGCGGCGCGCGCAAGGAGAACGTCGGCGGGGAGATCCTCGCCCGGGTGCGCTGATCCCGCGCAGGACGCACAGCCACACACCCACGGAGCACGATCCATGTCCCGCATCGGCAAGCAACCCGTCGCCATCCCGGCCGGGGTCACGGTCACCAAGGCCGGCGACAAGAAGATCAAGGTCAAGGGCCCCAAGGGCGAGCTCGAGCTCGCGCTGCGGCCCGAGGTCGACGTCGCCGTCGACAAGGCCGAGCTGAAGGTCTCGGTGGTGGACGCGAGCAACGCCCGCGCCGCCAGCGCCTACCACGGCATGACGCGCGCGTTCCTCGCCAACATGGTCGAGGGCGTCACGAAGGGTTTCGAGAAGCGCCTCGAGATCCAGGGCGTCGGTTGGAACGCGACCATGCAGGGGACGAAGATCTCCCTGAACGTCGGCTACAACAAGCCGGTCGTGCTGCCCATCCCCAAGGGCCTGGTCGTGACCTGCCCCGACCCGACCAACATCATCATCCAGGGCTGCGACGCGCAGGTCGTCGGCGAGCTCGCCGCCACCATCCGCCGCCAGCGTCCGCCGGAGCCCTACCAGGGCAAGGGCGTGCGCTACAAGGGCGAGAAGGTCGAGCGCAAGCAGGGCAAGAGCTTCGGCAGCTGACAGGCTCGGGGAAGCAACACACCATGAAGCAGATTTTCGTCAAGGCCAAGCGTCGCCAGCGTCGCGCCCACCATGTGCGGCGCGTCATCCGCACGACCTCCTCCCTGCCGCGCCTGTCGGTCAGCCGCTCGCTGAAGCACATCAGCGCGCAGATCATCGACGACGCGGCGGGCCGCACCCTCGCCGCCGCCACGAGCTCCGCCAAGGCGCTCGCCGAGCAGCTCAAGGGCAAGACCAAGACCCAGAAGGCCCAGGTGGTCGGCGCCGAGCTGGCGCGCAAGGCCAAGGAAGCCGGCGTGACGGCGGTCGTGTTCGACCGCGGCTTCGCGCGCTACCACGGTCGCGTCAAGGCGCTGGCCGACGCCGTCCGCGAGGCCGGCCTCAAGTTCTGATCCGATCCGTCCCCACGCATCCACGACACGCACTACAGACATGAAGCCCAATATTCGCTTCCTCGACGGGATGGAGACCGCGGAGATCGGCGAGCTGCCCGAGCCGCTGCTGGTCAAGGTCAACCGTTCGTCCGCCACCGTGAAGGGCGGCCGCCGCTTCTCCTTCTCGGCCCTGTCGATCAGCGGGAACAAGTCCGGCATCGTCGGCTACGGCTACGCCAAGGCGCGCCAGGTCCCCAACGCCATCGAGAAGGCCGCGCGCGACGGCCGCAAGCACCTGATGCGCGTCCCGATCACCTCCGCGGGCACGATCCCGCACGAGGTCGAGGGCTTCTACTGCAGCGCCAAGGTGCGCATGCTGCCGGCCTCGCCGGGCACGGGCATCATCGCCTGCCCGTCGGTGCGCGCGGTGTGCGAACAGGCCGGCATCAAGGACATCCTCACCAAGTCCTACGGCTCCACCAACCCGATCAACCTCGTGAAGGCGACGCTGCACGCCCTGTCGCAGCTGCGCACGCCCGAGCAGGTCGCGCAACTGCGCGGCATCTCGCTCTGAGCGTCCGCCCGACACGCCAACGGCACCAGCACAACAGGAACACGCCATGGACCTGAACCAAGTCGAACAAGGTGGAATCCGCTACGAGGACCGGCGCCGCATCGGGCGCGGTCCCGGCTCCGGCCTCGGCAAGACGGCCGGCCGCGGACACAAGGGCTGGGGCCAGCGCTCCGGCACCAGCCGCCGCCCCGGCTACGAAGGCGGCCAGATGCCGATCTACCGCCGCGTGCCCAAGCGCGGCTTCACCAACGCCCGCTTCGGCACCGAGTACACGATCATCAACGTGGACAAGCTGAACGCGTTCGCCGACGGCGCGACCGTCGACCTGGACGCGGTGATCGGCCTCGGCCTCGCCAGCAAGCTCTCGCCGCTCATGAAGGTGCTCGGCGACGGCGAACTGACGCGCAAGCTCGTCGTGCGCGCCCAGAAGTTCACCAAGTCGGCCGAGGAGAAGATCCTCAAGGCCGGCGGCAGCGTCGTCCGCCTCGACCACCACGGCCGCGAGGCGCAGGGCGCGTGACCAACCCGTCCCGCCGCGAGGCGGGACGGACCATCAGGCAAACCCCGGAAACCGCAGACCGGACGACCCAGTGGCGAACCAGCTCCAACAGAACTTCCTGCAGCTGTTCAAGGTCCCCGAGACCCGTCAGAAGATCTATCTGACGCTGGTCCTCCTGCTCGTCTTCCGCCTGGGCTTCCAGATCCCGATCCCCGGGATGAGCCCGGAGTTCCTCAAGTCCGCCCAGGACCAGAACGCCATCTTCGGCCTGATGAGCGCGTTCTCGGGCGGGGACTTCGGCTCCACCA
>JBEBCR010000491.1:0-2645 GCA_041157565.1 Planctomycetota bacterium
CGCGGGCGAACTGGCGTGCGGTGTCGGGCAGCACGGCGGCCAAGGCGGCGCCATCGCGCAGGTGCAGGTGCCAGTCGTCTGGACGGTTCAGGCTGAGGGTGTCGGTCATGCTTGTTCGGTCATGCTTGTTCGGTCGGGCTGCGCGAGGCGCGGCGTCGAGGTCCGATGGGCGGCGACTTGGGCGCCGAGTCGGGTGCGAGGCTGCACCCGTTCCCGATCAGGAACCAGAGCGTGCTGCGGCCGATGCGATGGATCAAGCTCCTGCAGGGCGCCGCGAGTTGCCTCGCGAGCGGCTGGTCGAGCGACGGGTGCGAGGGACTGGCTTCGAACGGCGTGACCTTGGCGCTGGCGCCCCCGAACCGCTGGTGTGAGCCCGGAAACCTCGCTGAGCTTGCTCGCCCTCCTTGCAGGACAAGCACGCGAAGCGGCGCGTGCGTCGTGGAAACGAGCCCGCCGGTCCATGCGCGTGCACAGCCGCATCCATGCGATCCGAGGTCGGGCCTACCCATGGCATGCGCGGCGCCGGGCGAGCGCCCGATCACGGCTGCCACGCCAGCGCCACGCCGTTCGTGCGGTTGCTCGTGGCTGGCGTGCAGAAGGAAACAGCGTTGCGGTAGAACGCTTGGTAGATGCGGGTCCCGCCGGCGAGCGGGATCCCACCCGTGGTCCCGATGCCGGCGGCGCCCGCCGGTGGATGCGAGCTCGCTCCGCCGGACACGGCCCGGGTGGCGAGGCGCAGGATCGAGCCTCCCGCGCAGTTGCGGCCATCGTCGGCGGCAAAAGGCGCCACGAGCTGCGTTCCTTGGTAGAAGAGGCAAGACGATCCGCTCGCGTTGCGCGCGCCGAGCACGAGCGTGTCCGCCGACAAGCGCGCGGCTCCGAAGGCCGTGAGTTCCGCGCCCGTGGCGAAGACCGAGTTCGCGCAGCCGTGTCCGGCCGCTCTCGTGTTGGCGCACGGACAGGCGCCCTGCGAACCATCGCCCAAGCAGACGCGCGCGTGCGGCGAGCCTTCATCGAGCGCTCCGAGCAGCATGAAGCGCCACACAGGCTCGTAGACCGGCGTGCCGTCGGGATTGCGCGGGGTCGCGGCATCGGCCACCACGCTGTCGTGGAACTGTCCGCTGACCGCCGGAGGCACGCTGGTCGAAAGCTGGTGCGTGCCCTGATGGGGCAGCGTCGACAGCGCGATGTCGACGACGGGACCGAAATCGTCCAACCCTTGTCGATCCCACACCAGCAGCTTCGCGGAGAGCTGGTCCTGCGCGTGGCAGAACCCGTACATGCGCCGCGTCAGCGTCAGGTGCGTGGACCACCAACTGCGGGTTGGCCGTTGACGAAATCGGTGGCCTGCCCCGACATCGCGACGCCGGCCAGCGCGACATGCCGCGCGAGCATCGCGGCATTGGCTCCGCCCTGCGAGGGCAGGCAGCAGGGTGTCGCGCATGGATCGCCTCCGTTCGTTGGCGGGGAACCGTGCACTGGCCCGGGAACCGTGTCCTGTCGGGGACGCTGCGCTCGATTCGAGGCACCGCCGAAGATGCAACCTCACGGTCAAGGCGGGGATCCGCAAAGGGCCGAGTGGGCGGCTGGTGGCGTCCAATCGGGGGCGTCAAGGCCGATGGTCGGCGCAGCTCGATTCGCGCCACATCCGCAGCGCCGCACCGCACCGGCGCCGGGAAGACGCTAACCTTGCCGCTCATGCGCGTCTTCGTGATCGTCCTCGACTCCCTCGGCGTGGGAGCGCTGCCGGACGCCGACCAGTTCGGCGACGCGGGCGCGCACACGCTCGACCACCTCGTCGCGGCGGCGGGCGGCTTGCAGGCGCAAAACCTCGTCGAGCTCGGGCTCGGCTGCGTGCCGGGCGTGTCGTCGCTGCCGCGCCCGGCGCGCGCCAAGGGCGCCTTCGGGCGCGCGCGCGAAGCCTCGCCGGGCAAGGACACGTCGACGGGCCACTGGGAGATGATGGGCTGCCCGCTGGCCCGAGCCTTCCCGGTGTACGCGGGCGGCTTCCCCAAGGAGGTGATCGACGCCTTCGTCGCGCGCACCGGCGTGCCGGGGATCCTCGGCAACACGGCCGCGTCGGGCACGGAGATCATCGCGCGCCTGGGCGTCGAGCACATCGCGAGCGGCAAGCCGATCGTCTACACCTCGGCCGACAGCGTGTTCCAGATCGCGGCGCACGAGACGCACTTCGGGCTCGAGCGGTTGTACGAGTGCTGCCGGATCGCGCGCGAGATCCTCGATCCGCTGGGCGTGGGGCGCGTCATCGCGCGCCCGTTCGTGGGCGAGCCGGGCGCGTTCCAGCGCACGTACAACCGCCGCGACTGGTCGATGCCGCCGCCGGAGGACACGACGCTGGTGCGCTTGAGGAAGGCCGGCGTGCGCGTGGTGGGCGTGGGCAAGATCGAGGACATCTTCGCCGCGCAAGGCCTCGACGAGAGCATCCACACCGAAGGCAACCGCGACGGCATGCGCGCGACGACGGAGCTCGCGCGCACGCTCGAGCGCGGCTTCGTGTTCGTGAACCTGGTCGACTTCGACATGCTCTACGGGCATCGGCGCGACGCCAAGGGCTACCGCCGCGCGCTGGAGGAGTTCGACGCGGACTGGAACGAGTTCGCCGCCGCCCTGCGCCCCGACGACCT
>JBEBCR010000492.1:0-7813 GCA_041157565.1 Planctomycetota bacterium
CGCCGGCGGCGGATCCGAGAAGGCGGGCGAGTCCAAGCCCGACCAGTCGAAGGCTTCTCCACCCAAGGCCGGCGAGGCGAAATCCGCCGAACCTTCGGCCAAGAAGCTAGCGGCGAAGTCCGACTCCAAGCCCAAGTCGAAGTCGTAGTTCCTGTCCCGCCGGTGGAGCCCGCGCTGGCGCGGCGGAGCGAAGCTCCACGGGATGGACCGCGGCCGATCGCTACTCGGGATCCAGCTCCACGATGGCGCGCGAGAACTGTTGGATGCGCACCTTGCGCTCGAACGAGCCTTCGGCGACGACCGTGGAGCCGGGCCAGCCCACACTCCACTCGAAGCGCAGGTTCCACTCCCCCACGGGCAGCTTGGAGAAGGTCCGGGGCTCCTCCATGGCCCACAACCAAGGGCCTAGGTCCTCCGGTGCGTCCGGATTCCTGCTCGCACAGACGATGAAGTCCCCCCTGTCCAGCATGGGGCCCTTGGGAACGAGGAGGAGGTCGCCCCCGGCAGCGAGGCGGATGTCGATGCCCTCCAGCGACTCGCCATGCGGCACGACGATGCCCCGCTTGCGGCCCCGGGCGTGCCAGCGGTGCTCGGCGAGCAACTCCAGGCGCACGCCCGGACGAACGCCCCGCAAGGACCAGCGTCCTTCGGCGTCGGTCACGACCGAGTCGACCTCTGGGCCATTGGACTCTTCCCACTCGCCCGTCGCGCCCAACAGCAGCCTGCTCCCGGCGGGAGCGGCGAAGTCGATCTCCGCGGGAGACAGGATCGGGTAGCCGGGCTCGGCCTCGTCAACCTGCTCCTCGTGGACCAGCACGCGGGCGCGCGCCAAAGGGCGGCCTTCGAAGTCGAGCACCCGACCGGATATCGACGACGTGATCCAATCCACTTCGACGCGGTTGGCGCCCGCGTCAACCGCTACGAGGGTCTCCAGGGGGTGCACCACGCCGTCCGCCGCGGCGAACAGGCGCCAGTTCCCCAGCGGCACGCGCTCGAGAGCGAAGGCGCCGTCGGCGTCCGTCATGGCCTGCAGCGCGCCGCCCTCTTCCGACCATCGGAGCCACACATGGGGTCGCATGGGATCCCAAGGCGCGAGCATCACCCTGGCATGCGACATCGGGCGTCCGTCCAGGTTCAACCGGCCGACCACGGCGGCACGTTCGAAGTCCAAGAGCTCGAGCCGCGACACTCGATCCGACTCAACCCGCACCTCGCGCCACTCGGTGGCCTCGACCAGCTCCTCAACCTCTGGATCGTCGCTCCAGAAGCTGCCGTCGCCGCCGAAGCGCTCGACCCGCGCGCGATACAGGCCGGGCTCGAGCCCCGTGAATGAAACGATTCCGCGACCGTTCGATCTGGCGCTCGCGGACCACTGGTCTTCGTGCTTGCTCGGCTCGACCTCGAGCGCGGCCACGTGGCAACCCTCGACACCGCGGCCTGCCGAATCGACCACGACGATCTCCAACTTGGAGCGCGGATGCAGGAGCAATTCCAGCCGCTCATCTCCGCCGGAGCCGAAGCGATGTTGGAGTTGGACGGGCTTGAACGCCTCGAATTCCCCATCGATGCGCACGGTGGCGCCCGGCAAGACCGGAAGACGTGCTATGCCGTTGGCGTCGGAAGTCGAGGATCGATCGGGGATCGACTGTGCGCTCGGGCCGCATCGCCCGGCCATCCGATGCTCTCCGCCCTCATCGTGCCCTGCGTCGAGAGGCACCATGCTCACCAGCAATCCGGGCAAGGGCTCGCGCGTTTCCGCGCCCAGCAACTGGACCTCGAGTTGCGCGCCCCTGCGCAGCCGCACCACGCCCAGATCGAGCGTCTCGCCCGGCTCGAGCTGCAGGTCGGCCCATGCATGGTCCTCGTGCAAGGGGGCCGCAACGCGGAAGGAGACCTTGGCGCCCGCCTCGCCCACCCAATATCCGACCCATGCGACGAGGCCCTCGGGCCAGTCGACAACGACATCATCCTCGACGTCCTCCCACGCCTCCCAATCGCCATCCTGGCCGATCCAAGCCTGGGCTTGCCGGAGCGGACGATCATCCGTGGCCGAGAGCACGCGACAACGGACCGTCGCGACCTGGTCCTCCAGCTTCCATTCCCCCCTTGAGCCGCCGGGATGGGCGACCTCGGGGCCCGACCACGAGAGTTGCAGGTCCCGGCACCCGCGCCGGGGAAGGTAGGGCGCGAGTCGATACTGCGCATCGTGGAGCAGGCCCGACAGCACGAAGGCACCGTCCGGTCCGACGACGGCTTCGTGCTCGCGTTGCAGGTCCGCATCGCGCCAAGACGACCTGCGTTCCTGGGGCGCGGGGTCCGGATCTTCGCCCCAATGCAGCCGGCGCTCTTCCTGCTGCTCCTTGCTTGGAGCAGGGGATGAGGCGCGCGCGCGGATCACGAGTCCCTCGGGCAGCTTGCCATGCTCCGTCCTCACCACGCCGGCGATGCTCGCGCCAGCATGGAGTACCAGCCATGCTCGGCGATCGCCGCCTGATCGGCTGATCACGCCGGAGGCCTCGGCTTGCAAGCTGCGTCCATCGTCGGCGCGCAAGAGCCATGGCCCCTCCTCGAGCTCGTCGACGACGAACGCGCCGCGAGCGTCGCTGATCGCCACCAACGCGCCCCGACCTGGCAGGCTCAACGATCCAGGACGCCTCGCGCACCCGTGATCCAGCAGGATGCGCGCCGCCCCCACGGCCGCTCCCGTGGAGTCGTGCACGAAGCCCTCCAGTCGGCAACCTTCGCGCAGGACGACATCCCCGAGGTCCCGCTCCTCGCCTGGCAGCAGTTCGAAGCGCGATCCATGGAAGGGCGCGGCTCCTCCGGCGCGCACCGCCACGCGGACCACACCCGCGAACAGGTCGATCGCGAAGCGGCCGTCCTCGCCGGAAGTCGTCGACCGCACGCCCAATCCGATGCTGGAGAGCAGCGCGGGATCCGCGTCCAACGGAACCTCGGGCCCTTCGTCGTCCTCCGCGCCTAGGATCCGCGCGCCAGGCAGCGGCAGGCGCTGGGCGGAGAGCACTCGACCACGCAGTCGGCCGAATCCCCCAGCCAGCGGCCCTTCGGCGGCGACGAAGCGCGCCGATCCCAGTGGCTCGCGCTGTGATGGCCACGACACGGTCGGGGCCGAGGACTCCAAGGCGGACCCGAGGTCGGATGCGGACGCTGCGCTCGCGGCCGGATCGACGTGGTCGAACGAACCTGCTTGCACCAGTCGCTCCGGTGCCGGTCGCGCCAGCCAGAACCCGCAAAGGCAGGCGAACGCAAGCAGGATCAGCAGGGGCAAGGTGGACCGCATGGTGGAGTCAAGCGCGCCAAGCCGCGCATCCTCACGCACGATCATGCGTCTTGGCGCCGAAGGGCGCCAGCCCCGGATGGGGCGGAGGAAGTTGGTCCCGCCGCGCGCCGTCAGCGCAGGTGCTCGTCGATGGCGCGCGCGATGGCGGCGCTGCCGCCCTTGCCGATGACCTGGTGGGCGGCGCGACGCGCCTCCTCCATGCCGTCCTCGGTGGCGAGCGCCAGCCCGGCGGCCGCGAACATGGGCAGGTCGTTGGTGGCGTCGCCGATGGCGACGACGCGCTCGGGCGGGATGCCGTGCAGCTCCCGCAGCACGCGCAGGCCCTCGGCCTTGCCGCGGCAGGGCGCGTGGATGTCGATGACCGACATGGGGCTCTCGCGGTGCGCGTGCAGGACCGACAGCGGGAAGTGCGTCGTGTACACGGGCTGGCGGATGTGCGCCTCGGCCTCGCGCATCAGGCGCTCCGAGGCGGCGTGCGTGGCGGAGAACAGCGTCGCGCGCACGATGAACTCCTTGGCGGCCAGTTCCTCGCGCGGCACGATCTCGAGGCCCTTGAGGCCTTGGAGCGCGCGTTCCTCGGCGGCGTTCGCGGGAGGAGAGGCCCACTTCACCTCGGAGGCCATCAGGATGGTCATCAGGCCGTGGCGCGCGCCGAAGTCCAAGGCGCGCTCGAGGGTGCGGCCGGACAAGATGCGCTCCTCGAGCATGCGGCCGCGCCGCTGGCACCACAGCCCGGCGCCGTTGAAGACGATGGCCGGCGTCTCGAGGCCCAGGCGCTCGAGGACCGGCCGCGTGGAGATGGTCGAGCGCCCGGTGGCGATCATCACGCGCTTGCCGCGCGCCTCGGCCGCGCGCAGCGCGGCGATGTTCTCCTCGAGGAGGCCATCGGCGCCCTCCACCAAGGTGCCGTCGAGGTCGATCAACGCAGCGTCGTAGCCGCCCATGGTGGAGGCAGAAGGTAGGCGATGGCGAGCCCCTTGGAAAGGGCGGGCGACGCGGGCCTACAGGCCTTGGATCGAGTGGCGCGCCTCGCGCCCCACCTGCACGACCACGGTCGCCTCGCGCGGCTGGCCCTGCGGCCCGCCGGGGCCGTGGCGCTGGGCGGTCAGCTTCCACTCGCCGGGGATCAACCCGCGCAGGCGCTCGCGGTCGTTCCATCGTCCCAGCGCGAAGTCGCGCCGCAGCTCGCCGGCGCCGTCCTGCTTGACGAGGTGCACCTGCACCATCTCGTCGTCGGCCATCGACGCCTCGAGGCTCACGACCATGTCGCCGGCGCGCCGCAGCTTGAAGTCCGCGCCGTGCCGCACCTCGCCGTCGACCAGCGTGAACGGACCGATGCGGCCCTCCTCGGTCCAGCGGCCTTGCGCCACGACGGTCAAGGGCGCCTCGGTCTGCACGCCGCGCATGACGTAGGCTCCCGAGGCGTCGGTCTTCGTGCTGGCGGCGGCGGACTCCTTCCAATCGACTTCGCCGCCGCCACGCTCGTCCTCCTCGTAGACGAGCTTGTAGGGCGGCTCGACCTCGATGCGCTCGCCTTCGACCCACAACTGCACCTCGAGCCCGACGAGCGCGTTGCCGTCCTCGTCGAGCACGCGACCGGCGACGCTCGAGACCATGAGATCGAGGTCCTGGCGGCTGCCGAGGCCGTAGACCTCGGCGCGGAACTCCTTGGCGTGGCGGCGCAGCTCGTGCGTGACGAACAGGCGGTAGCTGCCGACCGGGATGCTCTCGAAGCGGTAGCGGCCGTCCTCGTCGCAGATGGCGAGCAGCGGATCGTCCTCGCCGCCCCAGCCGGCCCAGCCGCTGTTCATGTCCGGGTTGAAGGGCACGAGGCGCACGGCGGCGTCGGAGAGCGGCCGTCCATCCTCGCGCACCAAGCCCTCGAGCGATCCGCGCGGCTTGGCGCGCAGGCGCAGCTTGGCGACCTCGCCCGAGGCGACGCGCGCCTCGGACCACGGCTCCTCCTGCTCCTCGACCTCGCCCCAGGTCCAGACGTTGCCCTGTTCCTTCTCGACGCGGAACTTGTGGACGCCCTCGACGAGCCCCTCGAAGCGCGCCACACCCTTGTCGTCGGTGCGCTTCGACTCGCCCCAGCGCTCGTCGTCGTCGCCCGGCTTCGTCGGCAGCATGTGCTGGATCGACTGGCGCGGCACGGGATTGCCCGAACCATCGTCGACGACGACCTCGACCACGCCACCGGCGCGCACGAACAGCTCGACCTTGGTGGCGCCGACGTCGGCGACCAGTTGGCGCACGACCGGCCCGGGCACGCACCCCTTGGCGCTGGCTTGCAGCGCCGTGTGCTTGCCCGCGGGAGCGGTGAGGCGCGCGACGCCCTTGTCGTCGGCGATGGCGTGCTTGAGCAGCGGATCCCAGCTCAGGTCCTCGTCCATCCCGCGCTCGGAGATCTCGCGCAAGTCGTCCTCCGGTCGGTCGGCGAGGATGACGCGCGCGCCGGGCACGAGCTCGCGGGTGCCCTCCTTGTAGACGACCGCCTCGACCACGGTGGTCGGCACCAGTCGCACCTCGCCCAGGTCGTTCACGCGCCCCGACTGGACGGCGATGTTGCGCGCCTCGTGGTCCTTGTATCCGGTGGCGGCGATGCGCAGCTGGAACGCCTTGCCGTTGTTCTGCACGCGCAGCTCTGGCCATTCGACGACGCCGCCGCCGAACTTCGTGATGGGCTTGCCGGCGTCGTCGCGCAACGCCCGCTCGCGGCCTTGGCCGCCCCACACTTGCAGATCCTCGATGGGCGCGCCGGTGGCGTCGTCGACGACCTTGACGACGAGGCTCGTCGCTGGCCGCAGCTCGACCAGCGCGTTGCGCTCGCCCGCCTCGACGGGCTTCAACTCCTCGGTGGACACCGAGCGCCAACCCTTGCCGTCGGCGCGCGGACGGGCGAGGCCGAGTCGATACTTGCGGCCGGGCACCAGCGCCTCGAGGTGGAACGCGCCCTCGGCGTCGACCATGGCGTGGCGGATGCGCGCCGCGGCCTCGGAGCGCGCGGGATCGACGCCGCCGCCCGTCGCGCCGGAGAACACCCACGCGTCCTCCTGCTCCTCCCCTCGTTCGTCCTGTCGCGCCTCCTCGACCACGAGGCGCGCGGAGACGCGCAGGCCCGCCGGCGGCGCGCCCGACTTGGCGACGACCTTGCCGTCGATGCGCCACGCCTCGCCCAGCTCGATGCGCACGCCGCCTTGCTCGAGCCCCGCGCGCGCCAGTTCGCCGCGCGCCTCGCCCGCCAGGTGCACGCCGTCGTCGGCGTACAGGTGCCATGGCCCGGAGGCGAGCTCGTCGACGACGAACTCGCCCTCCGCGTTCGTGGTGGCGACCGGCGCGCCGCGTCCGGGCAGCACGAGCTTGGTCTTGCGGCGGATGCAGTCGTAGGCGACGAGCACCGCCGCGCCCGCCACCGGCGCGCCGCGCGGATCGACGACCTTGCCGCGCACGACGACGCCCGCGTCGAGCACCACGTCCGGCAAGCGCGTCTCCACGCCTTCGGGCAAGGTCTCGCCCGCGCCGTACCACGGACCGTGGCCGCTGGCGCGCACGCACAGGCGCGCCGGGCCCGGCTCGAGCTCGCCGAAGTCGTAGCGCCCTTCGCCGTCGGTGCGCGTCTCGGTCGTCTCGATCTGGTTCCTCTCGAGCAGGTCGCGCTCCGCGTCGATCGGCACCGCGTACCAGTTGTCGCTCGTGGCGGCGATGACGCGCGCGTTCGGGATGGGCCGGCCTTGGCGGTCGACGACGCGCCCCGACAAGCGCGCCTTGCCGGCAGGCACATCGGGCGCGCCGGACGAGGCCGTGTCGGGCTGCGGCTCCTGATCCAACTCGGCGGAGTCGCGCTCGCTGGAACCCTCGCCGGAGGAGAGGTCCTCGTCGGCGCCCGAGTCGCGATCCTCGAGCTCGAGCGCGCCGAGGGATTGGGCGCGCACCTCGCCGCCGGAGCGCGCGAAGTACAGCCAGGCCAACAGGCCGGCCATGGCGACGAGGCCGAGGACCAGACGATTCTTCACGCGCGCGCCACCCGAGGCCTTCATCCTACGCGAGGAAAGCAACTCGGGCGGGCAAAGCCAAGGGTGGGCCTTGGCGGGCCCGGATCCACGCGGATCGGCATGGGGGCCCGCACGCCCGATCGGCCCCCAAGTGCATGATTCAGGCCAAGGGGGGGGCGCACCTGCTCCCCCCCTTGTGCTCGGGTTGTGCTCGGGTTGTGCTCCGGTTGTGCTCGGGCACCCGGGCAACCTGCCACGAGGCGGCCCGCCAATCGCTACGGCGCGGCGAGCCACGCGGCAGACGACCTCAGCCGTCGAAGACCAGCTCGTTCTTCTGGCCGACCTTCAGCTCGATCTCCTTGGCCGCGGGATCCTCTCCGCCCCCGCCCTCGCCCTCGCCGAAGGACACCGGGTTGATGGTGACGCGCCACCGGCCGGGGGCCAGCCCCGACAGCTTGGTGCTGGCGCGCTGGGCGAACTGCGACGACTGCTCGGAAGTCTCCTCGCCCTTGTCGTCGAG
>JBEBCR010000493.1:0-5020 GCA_041157565.1 Planctomycetota bacterium
GCGTGGCGCGCCACGCCGCGCGCCAGTTCGCCACCTGGGTGCGGCTGTCGCGCTCCGACGGCCCCCTCGGCGCGCGCGGCGCGTGGCTGGACGCGCGCGTGCGCCGCGATCCCAGCGCGGAACCGGCGCTGGCCCACATCCTCGCCGGGCGCGGCGCCATCGTCGCCACCGCGCACCTCGGCGATTGGGAGGTGTTGGCGGCCTGGTTGGCGCGGCGCGGCGCGCGGGGCGGAGTGGTCGGCCTCGAGCGGCCGCGCGATCCGACGACCGCCTGGCTGGCGCGCCTGCGCGCGCGCAACGGGGTGCGCACGTGGTCGCACGCCGCGCGGCCGCGCGAGCTGGTCGAGTTGCTGCGCTCCGGCGGATGCCTGGGCCTGCTCAACGACCTGGACACGCCGCGCAGCTCGCAGTTCGAGCTCGAGTTCCTCGGCCGGCCGGCCCGCGCGGCCAAGTCCCCCGCCACGCTGGCGCGGCTCGCCGGCGTGCCGATCTGGCCGTTGGCCTGCGTGGTCGAGGATGGCGGTTGGACCGTGCACGGAGCCCCGGCGATCGCGCTCCGCCGGAACGGGGCCAAGGGGGACGAGGTGCGGGGCGCGCTCGAAGGACTCGCGCGAGTGCAGGAAGGCTGGGTGCGCAGGTGGCCCGAACAGTGGGCCTGGCACCAACCGCGCTGGGGCCGCCCATGAAGAACACGCTAAAGTACTGGCTAGATTGAATCTAGGTCTTTACAAAATCACAGCACTGCCTTCGCATCCTGCTGACATGGAGCCTCTAGCGTCCGCGTCCATGAAGAAGTCGCGCATCCTCGTGGTGGACGACGAGCCCGATCTGGTCGAGCTGGTTCGCCACCACTTGGCGCGCGAGCACTACGAGGTCGTCACCGCCACCGATGGCGAGACGGCCCTGGCGGAGGCGCGGCGCCGCCTGCCGGACCTCGTCGTCTTGGACCTGATGCTCCCCGGGATCGACGGCTTGGAGGTGTGCCGGCGCCTGAAGGGCGATCCGCGCACCGCGCACATCCCGGTGGTCATGCTGACCGCCAAGGGCGAGGAGTCCGACGCGGTCATCGGGCTCGCCCAGGGCGCCGACGACTACGTGCGCAAGCCCTTCGGGATGAAGGAGCTGATCGCGCGCATCGGCACCCGCCTGCGCGGCGGCGAGGCGCGCGGACCCCAGGAAGTCGGCAAGGTCGTGCGCTTCGGCGACCTGGTGGTCGACTCGGTCAAGCACGAGGTGCTGCTCGAGGGCGCGCCGCTGAAGCTGACCGTGACGGAGTTCAAGCTGCTGCGGCACCTGGTGCAGAACCGCGGCCGCGCCTTCACCCGCAACGAGCTCCTGAACGCCGTCCTGGGCCAGGACGTGTACGTCATCGATCGCAACGTCGACGTCCACGTCGCCACGCTGCGCCGCAAGCTAGGCTCGTACGGCGTGCACATCCTCACCATCCGCGGCCTGGGCTACAAGTTCCGCGAAGCGCCTGGCGCGCCGGACTGATCCTTGGGCCGGTCCGGTTCCATGCGCCGGCGCATCGTCGGCTTCAGCCTGCTGTTCGCGCTGCTGCCGGCGCTCCTGTGCCTTTGGAGCGCGCGCGCGCGCATCCTCGCCTTGCACGAAGCCTCCGTGGAGGAGGAAGTCGAGCTGGCGGCTCGCGCCTGCGCGAGCCGCGCGCCCGGCGCTGCGGCCACGCGCGAGGAATGGCAGGCGCTGCTCGACGAGCTCGCTTCCTCGCATCCGGGAGCGTGGCGGCTCGAATCGCCGGACAAGCTACCGCTGGCCGAGGCGGGCGGGACCTTGGAGCCGCACGCCTCGCACGTGGCGCGGGCCGCGCTGGAGCGCGATGGCGCCATCCTCGCCTGGCTCGAGCACGCCCCCTCCGCCGCCAGCCGCGCGCGCCTCGAGTCGGAGCTCCTCGGCGCTCTGCCTTGGACGGGCGCCGCGGTGCTCTGCGCGTGGGCGGCCATGGCGTGGCTGTGGTCGCGTCGGCTGGCGCGTCCGGTCGAGGACCTGCAGCGCGCGGCCGAGGAGCTGCGCCGCCGCGACTGGCGCGGCGCGGTGCCCGTCGATGGACCTGACGAGGTCGCGTCCGTCGCCCTGGCGCTGAACCAGGCGGCGGCGGCCTTGGCGGCGCGCGCGGAAGCGGCCTCGCGCGAGCGCGCGGAGCTCGGCACGGTGCTCGCGTCGATGGCCGAGGGCGTGGTGGCCGTGGACAAGCAGGAGCGCATCGTGCTGATGAACTCGGCCGCCGCGCGGCTCCTCGGGCTCGAGGAGCCGCTGTCCGCCGGCGCGCAGCTGTGGACCCGCCTGCGCTTCAGCGAGATGGAGCGCGGCTTGCGTTCGGTGCTCGCCGGAGCCGGCCCGTGGACCGGCGACGCAGCGACGCCGCGCGCCGACGGACGCATGCTGGGCTTGTCCATCGCGCCCTTGGCGGACGAGGGCGAAAGCGGGTCCGCGCCGCGCGGCGCCGTGGTGCTCGTCTCCGACGTCACCGACGTGCGCAAGCTGGAGCAGGTGCGCATCGACTTCGTGGCCAACGTCAGCCACGAGCTGCGCACGCCCCTGGCGGCGATCATGGGCGCGCTCGAGACGATCGGCGAGCCCGACTGCGACGACGCCACCCAGCGGCGCTTCCTCGAGCTCGCCAACCGCAACGCCGCGCGCCTGTCGGCCATCGTCAACGACCTGCTCGACCTGTCGAAGATCGAAGCCGAGGGCGAGGGCATGGCCGTCGAGCCGCTGCGCGCCGACCTGCCGCTGCGCACCGCCGCCGGCGCGCTGGCTGGCGCCGCCGAGGCCAAGGGCGTCGTGCTCGAGCTGCCCCCGGTGCTTCCGCCCGGCGTGCGGCTCGAGGGCAACGCCCAGCGCCTGGAGCAGGTGTTCACGAACCTCCTCGAGAACGCCATCAAGTACACGCCCGCCGGCGGCAGGGTCGAGGTGCGGCTCTCGATCGACGAGCGCGAGGCGCGCTTCGAGGTGCGCGACACCGGGATCGGCATCCCCGCGGCGGCGCTGCCGCGCGTGTTCGAGCGCTTCTACCGCGTCGACCGCTCGCGCTCGCGCGACATGGGCGGCACCGGCCTCGGCCTCGCCATCGTCAAGCACGTGGTCAAGGCCCACGGCGGCTCGGTGTCGGTGGCGAGCGAGGAGGGCCGTGGCACCACCTTCACCGTCGGGTTGCCGCTCTTGTCGCGGAGCGGGGAAGCGGGCGAATGACGCCGAAGCGCCCCTCGCATCCGGCGTGGCATTCGGGCTAGAGTCCTGCTTCGGCGGTCGCGAGGCGACCGCGCACACAGCGCGCGGCGCCGCGCCACGCAAAGGAACGAAGCGAAGATGTCCAAGCTGATCGAGGAAGACCTCGACGAAATCACCAAGCGCATCCTCCACATCGGCGGGCTGGTCGAGACCGCCATCGACCGCGCGCTCGTGGCCCTGCTCGACCGCGACCGCGCCAGCGCCGTGTCGGTGATCAACGGCGACACCGTGGTCGACAACCTCGAGAACGAGGTCGAGGAGAAGTGCCTGTCCGTGCTGTCGCTGCGCGCGCCGGTGGCGCGCGACCTGCGCTTCATCTGCGGCATGATGAAGATCAACTCCGACCTCGAGCGCATGGGCGACCTGGCGGTCAACATCGCCGAGCGCGCCGAGGTGCTGGCGGAGGTGCCGCCCCTGCCGTTCCGTCCGGACGTCTCGCGCATGGCGGCGGTGGTCAAGCGCATGGTGCGCGAGGGACTCGACGCGCTGGTGCGCCGCGACGCGATCCTCGCCTTGCAGGTGTGGAAGTCGGACGCCGAGACCAACCGGCTCTACCGCGAACTGATCGGCGAGTCGATCCAGTTCATGCGCAGCCATCCCGAGCGCATCGGCGACGTGATGCACCTCGTCAACGCGCTGCGCAACCTCGAGCGCATCGCCGACCACGCCACGAACATCGCCGAGGACGTGATCTTCGTCGTCCAAGGTCGCATCGTGCGCCACCACATGGTGGAGTTCAGCAAGGAGCAGGAGGCCGCGCGCCGCGCGACTCCGCAGTCCTGACCGCTGTCGCGTTCGGCGCCCGGGTCCGCGCCGTCGGGCTCGGCGTCCGAGTCCGCGCCGTCGGGCTCAGCGCCCAGGTCTGGGCGCTGGGCGCGCCGGGCCCAGCTCCGACCTGAGGGCGCGCAGCAGTTCGCGCGCGCCGTCCTCGTCGAGCGCCATCGCCTCGCGACCCAGCAACGCGGCCGCCTCCTGGAGGCGCGGCATGGCCGCCGCGCGCTCGCCACGGATCCACGCCCGCTGCGCGGCCACGCACAGGGCCTGGGCCAGCGCGCGGCGCGCGGCCTCCCCGTCCTCTGAACGGACGCGCGCCATGCGCGCCACGGCCACGGACTGCTCCATCAACGCGTCGCCGGCGGCGGTGGGCACGCGGCCGCGGCGCGTCTCCCAGTAGGTGCGGGGATCGTCCTCGTCGCGCACGAGATGCTCGAACTCGGCCGCGACGCCTTCGCGCCCGTCGTCGCGCAAGGCCTCGCGCAGCAGCGCGTCGGCCACCATGGCGAGCACCTGCGTCGCCGCCGCGTCCCCGGCGACGGCCGCGTCGAGCCGCGCAGCCAGGCGCGCGCCGTCGACGCGGCTCGCGCGACCGAGCCGCCACTCGAAGATGCCGTCGATGGCGTCGGGCAGGTCGCGATCGAGTCCGTCGCGCGTTCCGATCAAGCCGCCCGCGACGGAGCCGGCGTCGATGGTCGCGGCCTGCACGAGTTCGTCGGCCGCCTCGACCTCCGCGCGGACGAGGAGCAGCGCGTGCACGCGGGCGAGGTGGCTGCGCGCGCGCCAGGCGCGCGCGCTGTCGGCGAGCCAGGCGTGCGCTTGCGCCTGCTCGAAGGCCCGCGCGGCGCGCATGGCGGCGGCGAGCGCCTCGTCGACGCGCAGCTGGCGCCGGAGGACTTCGGCGTGGAAGAGCTCGGCTGAGCCCAGGTACCAAGTGGCGATGCCGTCGTCGGGAGCACCGGCGGAGGGGTGCAGGCGCGCGACGCGGCGCGCCACC
>JBEBCR010000494.1:0-4160 GCA_041157565.1 Planctomycetota bacterium
AGACCAGCCAGTTGCCCGAGGCGCGCGTGGTGCTGGAGTCGCTCGTCGACGAACTGTCCGCGGCCAAGCCCGCCGCCGGCGAGGAAGCCGCGCACCAGGCGCTCTTGTCGGACGCGCGCGAGACGCTGGCCAACGCGCAGTACTACACGACGTGGTTGATGCGCCTCGAGGGCTTCGGACGCGACGAATGGCTGAAGGAGATCGAGGCCTCGCGCCAGAACTTCACGCTGCTCGCCGCGCAGGCTGCTGAGCGCGGCGACGAGGCGGGCGCCAAGCGCCAGAAGGAGAGCGTCGAGTCCGCCGTGCGCCTGGCGCGCATCGACCTCAAGGAGCTGCAGGGCATCCCCCTGCCCTCCACGTGAGAAGGCTGCGGATCCGGGCGCGGTCGCGCCGGGAAACCAGGCAAGAAGTCGGGCAAGTCCAGCACGCCCAAGGACGCGCGCGGCGCCGGCGGCTCGGATCCGGCCGACGGCGGCGGGTCGTGAGGCGCGCGCCCGCGTCCACTGTCAATTCGACTTGACCATGGCCGCGTGGCGCGCCCTGAAGGCCGCGCGCGCCCCCCGTGCGGCCTTCCTCCACCGCACCCTACGCAGCTCCAGCATCCGTCCGTCCGCCCCGGGAAGGGCGAACGCGCCCACACGAGGCGGCTCGCGCCGCTCGACACCGCACGACACATGCGCACGCAACGCACCCGAATCGCCCTGCTCCTCGCCAGCTTCCTCGCGCCCCTCGCCGCGCCCATCGCGGCGCAAGCGACCAGCCAGACGATCGTGATTTCCGGGGCCGCGGTGGTCCCGGACGTGCCCAGCGAGGAGATGGACCTCGTGGAGGCGCAGGACGTGGAGGTGGTCGAAGAGGCCGCCGCCGAAGCCAAGCCGGCGGAGGAGCAAAAGAAGCAGCGCACGAAGCGCGCCGACAAGCTGCGCGCCTTGAACTTCGACCGGCGCGCATCGTCCATCCTGGCGGCCATGTCGCGGCCGGCGCCGGTCCTCAAGGAGGAGGAGGCCAAGGACGAAGACCCGCCCAAGGACGAGAAGGAGGCCAAGAAGCGCGAGGAGGCCAAGGCGAAGAAGGCCGAGGAGCGCCTCGTGGCCTTCGAGATGGAGACCCTGGCCCACAAGGTGACGATCGGCGACTGGAACGCGGTCGGGGCCTACATCGCCGAGTTGAAGGCCTCCGACGCGGAGGACGCGCAGACGGCGTTCGACCGCCTGATCACGTCCCTGGCGCAGGGGCCGGCCCGTCCGCAGGACGTGATGCCGCAAGGCCAGCAGTACATCGAGAAGAACCAGTTCTCGCCGCTGGACGTGATGCGCATCGCCGGCACGACCCCCGGCGAGTTGAAGAAGGAGCACCTTGCGACGCTCGGCAGCTTGCTGCGCCTGTCGATCGAGCAAGGCCACAAGCCCGAGACCTTCGTCCCCACCTGGAAGCAGCGCGCGGGCTCGCCGGCCTTCCCGCTGGACAAGCGGCGCTTGGCCAAGCTCCTGGTCGGGGCGGGCGAGCCGGCGCACATGGATGGATTGCTGCCGACCTTGGAGGAGGCTGTCGAAGGCAACGACCGCGAGGCGCTCAACCTGCTGGCCCGCCTGGCGCTGGCCCGCGCCGCCAAGGACAAGGACGACGCGGCGCGTTGGCAGGAGGCGGCGTGGCGCGCGACGCTCGCCGTGCTGTCGACCGGCGACGTGGACGAGGCCGAGAAGAACGAGGCGCTGCAGCGCGCCGTCGAGCTGGCGCCCGTCCTGCGCGGCGAACTGGGCGAACGCTGGCTGGCGGAGAGCTTCACCACCTTCCCCCAGCGTGGCCGCGAGATCCTCGCTTCGATCGGCGGCGCGGTGGCGAAGGGCCTGCAGAGCGCCACCAACGACTCGGAGAAGCGCGGCAAGCTGCTCGAGCTGCAGCAAGCCGCGGCCAAGGCGCTCCTCGAGCACGCGCCGGAATTGGCCAAGGAGTGGCGCCAGGAGCTGACGCTCTTGGCGGCCAACTGGCTGCGCGAGGCGCAGGCTTCGCAGCTGCACGACAGGTCCAAGACCTATGGTCCGCAGGTCCAGCGCGACAGCTACGGCAACATCTTCTACTACGACTACGACCAGATGAACGGCTTCGGCAACCAGTGGGGCGTGCAGGCGGTGCGCACCGCGCGGGTGCTCGAGTGCCGGCCGACGGGTCGCTGGGTCGAGATCGTCGACGCCACGCTGCGACCGCGCATCGACTACATGAGCGCCAGCCTGTACCTCAAGGTGGGCGAGGACCTCGACGCGTTCCCGTGCATCGAGTCCCTGGCGCGCACGCAACCGGCGCAGGCCAAGGAGCTCGCGGACGAGTTCCTGCGCGTGTGGGCGCGCAACAACGACCCCAACCAGCAGAACAGCCGTCGTTCGGTGTTCGTCTACAGCTACGGCTTCGACGAACGCTCCAACGGCATCCCGCTGACCAGATCCAAGCAGGAGCGCAACCTCAAGAGCCTGGGCGAGCTGGTGGCGCGCCTGCGCGCGGCCGACGTCGCCGTGGACGGGCCGCTGCTGGCGGAGGCCTTCAAGGCGGCGCACGGCAAGGCCGAGGTCTACCGCATCAGCCGCATGGAGGGGATCTTCGGCGCGCTGGACAAGCTCGACGACGAGACCTTCGCCGCGCTGCTGGAGACGATGCGGACCAACCTGGCCTCGGTGTGGCGCGACGCGGCCGAGCAGCAGAAGGCCAAGACCAAGCGCACGAAGAAGGACGTCGAGGCCGAGGTGGACCACGGCTACGAGGTGGCGCGCGGCACGTTGGAGCGCGCCCTGCAGCTGCGGCCGGACGGCTGGCGCATGCTGGTCGTGCAGGCGGCGCTGATGCACGACGAGAACGAGTGGATCGCCTCGCGCAAGAAGGACGCGCGGTACTCGGAGCGTCGCGCGGCCGCCTTCGAGGTGTTCGCCAAGGCGGCCAAGGCCTACGCGGGGAGCCTGCCGCCCGACGATCCGTCCAAGGAGCGGTCCAGCGCCTACGAGACGTGGTTCAACGCGGCGCTGGGCGCGTCCGACATCCGCGCCATCGACCACGAGAAGCAGTTGGCCGCCGGCGAGATCGAGCGCATCAAGCAGGCGCTGGCCGACCTCGGTCCCGAGCGGTCCGAGCGGCACGTCAAGCTGTTCGCCAACACGCTCGCCAACCGGATCGGCTCCGTCAGCCCGGCCGTGAAGCTGCGCTACGTGCGCCAAGGCCTGGCCATCACGGGGGTGAACCGGCAGGTGCGCGACCTCGAGACGCTGGCGGACTACTACGACGACCTCGTCACCGAGATCCAGCTGCGCGCGCGCGTCGACGGCGACGCGAACGTCGGGCACGGCGAGCCGTTCGGCCTGCGCGTCGACCTGCGCCACACCAAGGACATCGAGCGCGAGTCGGGCGGGTTCGCCAAGTACCTGACTAACCAGAACAACAGCATGTACGCCTTCAACTACGGGCGTCCGCCGGAGAACTACCGCGACAAGTTCGAGGAGGCGACGCGCTCGGCGCTGGCGGAGCACTTCGAGGTGCTGTCGATCACGTTCAACGATCCCAAGGCGCAGTCGGTCCCCGACGACGAGCTGGGCTGGCGCGTCACGCCCTACGCGTACATCCTGCTCAAGCCGCGCGGCGCCCAGGTCGACCGCGTGCCGGCGCTGAAGATGGACATCGACTTCCTCGACATCTCCGGCTACGTGGTGCTGCCCATCGAAAGCTCGGTCGTCCCGATCGACGCCGCCTCGCCCGCCGGCGCCAGGCGCCCGTACGCGGCCGCGAGCCTGGTGCAGATCCTCGACGAGAAGGAGTGGAAGGACGGCCGCGTCGGCCTCGAGCTGAAGACCACGGGCGCCGGATTGCCGGGCGCGTGGAGCGAACTGGTCGAGTTCGCCCACCCCGGGTTCAAGGTCGCCAAGGTCGAGGACTCCGGTCCGCTGGTCGTGCGCTTCCTGGAGGACGGCGGCGGCGTCGAGTGCGAGCGGCGCGTGGTGTACGCGCTGGAGTCCGAGGGCGGCTCCGGCGGCGACGTGCCCTTCGCCTTCGCCAGGCCGCTGGTCGAGGTGAAGGAGGAGCAGCGCTTCCGCTACGACGACGCCGACCTGGTCGCGGCCGAGCCGACGCTCCAGCTGCGCCGCGGCGTCGCCGAGCGCGGCGTGTCGTGGCTGGCGTGGGCG
>JBEBCR010000495.1:0-4695 GCA_041157565.1 Planctomycetota bacterium
TGCTTCGTCGCAATTGGCGATGAGGTTCCCGGTGCGATTGAACTTGGGCACGGGAGCGCTCAGGCCTCCCGCGTCTCCGGTGTCGACTTGCAGGCAGCATGGTTGGCCATTGCTGTTCCACATGAGATGCACCTGTTGCGTGCAGGGCAGGCAAGTCCGTTCGCAGTCGGCGCTGCCGACTCCGGGATTCGGACCACCGATGAAGTCGAAGAAGTACGTCGCATGCGGAGCGCAGGGCGGAGTTCCGACGATCGTGGTCGTCGTGGCCCCGGGGCACACGCTGGGACATTGGTCCGGCATGGTGTGGGACGCGCAGACGACGAATGCGAAGGAAGCGCCAATGAATGCATGCATGGCGATGGAGATGTGCTTCATGGGTGGTTTGCGGTCGAGTTCGCGGGCGGATTTCGGGGATGCTCACATGGAATAGATGCTCGTCAAGGCCTCGATTGCGCGTGCTTCGATGGCGTCGAAATAGGCGGCGTCCAGGTGGCCGCGCCAATCGAGGATGTCCAGCGCGTTGCGCGCCCGGCGCTCCGCCGTGACGGCCAGCGAGTGCTCGATGGCCCGGTCGTACTCCGGGAACTCGCCCTTGCGGAACAGGAAGACGCGATCGTTCATCATGAACATGTTGTCGGCCCCGGCGGCGGCCTTCATCTCCTCGAGCGCGCCCTTGTGGGTGCCGATGGTCGATTCGTGCGCGTAGCGCCCCTGCGCCTCGAGCAAGGTCGCCAAGGACATCAGGTGCAACTGCCGGACGGACATCTCGTATGGACTGATCATCGCCCCGGCCCTCTCCCTGCAGCGGCGGAACTCGTGCAGGTAGCTCGTGAGGAGCCTGCGGCGAATGATCACGTGATCGGTCTCCGCCCCCAAGGTCTTCAAGTCGTCATCGACCTCCCACGGCTTCTGCGCGGGCAACGGCGCTTCGGTGGCCTCGGCGGCGGCCCGCAGGGCGGCGACATCGGGCACGGGCGCCAACTCGGGACCGGGTGCCTCCAACTCGGCGGAAGGCGGTGGCGTCGGGCGTCCTGCGCTCGTCAACGGTGAAACCGGCTCCGGACGCCATCCCGCGAAGTACAGCGCGACACAGGCCAATGCGGCACCGGCGAGAAGGACGAGCAGGTTCTTCGGATTCATGGAGGGCTCCGGCAACTCGGCAACGAGGGGGGAGGATCGACTGACAACGGCGAGACCGATCCAAGGGTCGGCCTCGTGAAAGCAGGGCGCATTCCGGAGATTCCAGCCCAATGCGCACCCCCTCGGATGCAAGAGCCAAGAGCCCCCGACGCCCAAAACCTAATGGCGGCATCGCACGACTGTCAAGGAGCGCCGTCGACAATCCCGGCAGCCCGCGTGCAAAGGGATGATCGCCGCGAGCGGAGCCGTGCAGGTCCGCTTCGCGGCCGACCCTCGGCCGCGTCACGCATCAACGCAGCGCATCGCGCGTCGCCAAGAGCACCACGCGCACGTCGCGCACCGCGACCGAGCCGGACTTCGTGCGCATGACGACGTTCAGCGCCTCGCCTTGGGCGAGTCGCACGCGCGTCAGGCGCGCCAAGCCCTCTTGCAAGCGCATCTCGCGCGATCCGCCGGCCGAATCGGTGGCGAAGCCGACCTCGAGTTCGCCCGGCGCCCGCTTGGCCGATTGCCAATCCGCCTGGTCCAGCCACACGTCGAACGCGCCTTGCAGCGGCGCGCGCACCACGGCCCGGCCCTCCTCGTCGGCCAGCGCTTCCACCGGCGCGGGACGCGGCTTCGCCATGCGCCACGGCGCCAACGCATCCGCGGCGTACGGTCCGGCGCGCAAGGCTCGCAGCAGGTGGTCGTCCTTCTCGCGCAGTCCCTCGAGGAAGAAGTGGATCTCGCCGGCGCAACCCTGTTCGCGGTTGGCCGCCACCGCGCCGAGCAGGTGCTCGCGTTCGATCACGTAGTCGCCCGCCTTGACGAGCACGCCGGGCGCGAACAAGGGCCCGCCCGCGCGGCGCAGTTCGCGCACCTGCTGCTTGAGCGTCGCGACGTAGGCGTCCAGGTCCTTGCGGTACACCTGCGGATGGATGGCGTCGACGAGTCCGCGATCCACCCACGCCTTGGCGTCCTGCAGGTACTCGTCCAGGCCCCACGGGTAGCACGAGGGCGAGCTCGACCATTGCAGGCCTTCCGCCGCGCGCAGCTCGTCGCGCAAGTTCGCCATCCAATCGCTGAGCAGCCCGGCGCGCCAGGCCTTCCAGCGCGCATCGTCGAGCGCGGGCCTTCGCGCCTCGCCGGAGTGGAGCGCCCACGCCTTCAACGTGGCCTTGTCGTAGCCAGCCGTTGAGGCCACCGCGGGCAGGCGATCGTCGCCCTGCACGCCGTCGACGTCGTGCTCGCGCGCCACCTCGAGCGCCATGTCGGCGAGGAAGCGCTGCACCTCCGGGTCGAAGGCGTTGGCCCAGGTGAAGTCGTTCTTCACCACGCGCTTGCCGTCGGGGCCGATGGCGGCCCACCCGGGGTGGCGCTTCAGCACGCTGGTCGGGCGCTTGGCGTGCTCCGCCGCAAAGCCGTACTCGAGCCACGCGACGACCTCGATGCCGCGGCGGTGCGCCTCGTACACGACTTGCGCCAGCGGATCGCGCTCTCCGTAGCGCGGATCGATGCGCGCGCCGACGACGCCTTCGGCCACCTTGCTCGGATAGCACGTCGCTCCCTTGCTCCACATCACCGGGTAGACGGCGTTGAGTCCGTGCGCGCGGCAGGCCTCCATGGCCTCGGCGATCGCGGCGCGCGACTCGAGCACCGCGCTGCCGGTGTTGGGGATCCACACGCCGCGCAGCTCCTGCGCGCGCGCCGGCAAGGCGCTGATTCCGACGACGAAGCTCGCTAGGATCGTGCGCAACATGGTCGATCGCGTCGATGTGCTGGTGGTGGGTGGAGGATGTTCCGGCGCGGCGGCGGCTTGGCAAGCCGCGCGCGCGGGCGCTTCGGTGCTCGTCCTCGAGGAGAGCCCGTGGCTCGGCGGCATGGTCACCGCCGCGGGCGTCTCCGCATTGGACGGCAACGAAGGCGCCTTGGGAAGCGGGTTCTTCCGCCGTTTCCGCGACGCCATCGAGGCCCACTACGGTGGCGCCTCCAAGGTGCGCACCGGCTGGGTCTCCAATACATGCTTCGAACCCGCGGTGGGGGCGCGCATCCTCGCGCGCTTCGTCGCCGAGACCGGCGCCGTCGTGCTGCACGGCGCGCGCTTCCGCGCGGCCATCGTCGAGGGACGGCGCGTGGTGGGGGCGCGCTACGAGCACGGCGGCGAGACGCGCGAGGTGCGCGCGCACGTCGTCGTCGAGGCCACCGAGTACGGCGACGTGCTCTTCTCCGGCGGCGTCGAGCATCGCTTCGGTCGCGAGTCGCGCGCGCAGACGCGCGAGCCGAGCGCTCCCGAGCAAGCCGACCTCGAGGTCCAGGATCCGACCTGGGTCGCCATCCTGCGTCCCGACCAAGGCGGGCGCGCCAAGGAGATCGAGCCCATCCCCGAGCACGACCCGCGCGAGTTCGACGGCGCGACCTCGCTGTTCGCATCGAACCCCGATCCGGCGTGGTGGAACCACGGCCTGCACGACTGGAACTCGTTCATCACCTACGGCGCCCTGGCGACGAGCGACGGCGGCACCGGCAAGTTCATGCTGAATTGGCCGTTCCACTCGAACGACTTCCCGATCGACCTCGCCATGTACGAGCCCGGGCCTCTTCGCCTCGACGTGTTCCGCCGCGCCAAGCGCCGCACGCTGGCCTTCGTGCGGCACATGCAGCGCGAGCTCGGCCACCCCGAGTGGGGCTTGTGGAACGAGTTCGGCACGCCCGACTCCTTGCCGTTCATGCCCTACGTGCGCGAGTCGCGGCGCGTCGTCGCGCTCGAGACCGTGGGCGAGAGCGAGGTCGTGCCGCGCGCCGGCAAGAAGCGTCCGCGCCTCGCGCCGACCTCCATCGCGGTGGGGGACTACTTCCTCGACCACCACCACGCCAAGGCGCACCTGCCGCCGGACCGGCGCCTGGTGGAGGACTACCCCAAGAACGCGCCCTTCCAGATCCCCTACGGCGCGCTGGTGCCCCGCTCGCACGACGGGCTCCTGTGCGCCGAGAAGACCATCGGCTCGACGCACATCGCCAACGGCTGCACGCGCCTGCAGCCGGTCGTCATGCAGATCGGGCAAGCCGCCGGGATGGCGGCGGCGCTGTGCGCGCAGGCGCGCTGCGAACCGCGCGAGTTGAACCCGACGCGCCTGCAGGAGGCGCTGGTGCGCGAAGGCTCGATGCTCGTGCCGTTCCGCGACGTGGGCTGCGACGACCCGCGCTTCGCCGCCGAGCAGCTTGCCTACGCGCGCGGCACGCACGCCTTCGACGAGGACACGCCGCTCGCGCGCTGAGGCGCCGCGGCGCTCCTCAGCGGCCGCGCGGGCGGCGTCGGCCCTGGCGCGGGTCCTCGCGCTCGAACTCGCGCTTCTCGAGCAGCGCCGGGTCGAGCTTCGCCAGCGCGGCCGCGAGGCGCGCCAGCGCCTCGGGCTGCTCGGGGACGGCGAGGCGCGCCTGCAACTGGCGCGCGGTGTCGGCGGGCGTGATGTTCAGCCCGTCCGGCGAGGCGGCGCTCTTCGGCGAGCGTTCGAAGGAGAGGAGCAGCGCGTCGAGGGCGTTGGTCAAGTCGCCGCGCTCCATCAGGACGCGCGCGCG
>JBEBCR010000496.1:0-4134 GCA_041157565.1 Planctomycetota bacterium
CGCGTCGTAGCGATAGTCCACGCGCGGCTCGGCGTGGCCGCGTTCGCGCAGCGCCTGTTCCAGCGCGTAGGCCGCGTCGTCGACGTCCGACTTGCGCCCGCGTCCCTCGGCGAAGCGCTCGAGGTCCGGCTCGACGATCTCCAGCGCATCGCGCCGCGAGAAGGCCAAGTCGCCGCGCAGTTCCACCCGCACTCCCGCGGGCTCGCGCGCCGACCACCACGACGCGCAGCCGCCGCACGACGCGGCGCAGGCGCAAGCCGCGAGGGCGCGCGTCAGGCCAGACTTCACTGCGGCCTCCAGGTGAAGCGCAGGCCCCAGTTCCAGTATTCCCACACGTCGCGCTCCGCGACGAGGTACATGGCCTGCGAGGAGGCCTCGCCGCCGAGGCGCAGGCTGAGTTCGAGCGTGTCGACGCCGCGTCGCGAAGTGCGGGCGCCGCTGGTCAGTTCGACCCGCGACATCACGTCGTCCCCGTCTCCGTCCCCTGGTCCGCCAGAGAGCCAGTCGCGGGCCACGTACAAGGCGACGCCGCGCGCCGCGCGTTCGCCGCTGCCGAAGGCCGTGCCACCCGGAGGACGGCCGGTCAGCAGCAGCAGCAGCAAGTCTTCGCGCGCCGCGGGCGGCGTCGAGCTCAACTCGACCAGCGGGTCGTCGAGCGTGCCGCTGGCGGTCACCACCACGTCGTGCGACAAGGCTTGAGCTCGAGCGGCGATCTCCAGTTCGGCCGTGTCCGGCCGCGACGGCCTGAAGCGGATGGCGCCACCCTCGATCTGCAGCATGCTGGCCGGCAGGTAGATGCGCGATGGCTCGAAGCGCAGCTCCCCCGACAGCACGGGCAACTCGCCGGTCCCGGACAAGCGCAACGCCGGCAACAGGCGCAGGCGCAGGAACTCGTTCTCCACGCGGAAGGGTTGGCGCGCGTCGAGGTCGACGGCGAAGGACATGCGAGCGAGCAGAGGTTCCTCCAGCCGGAACCAGCCGTCCCTGCCGTCTCCGCGCCAGGCGCGCGGTTGGAGCGCGAAGGCCAGCGGATCGAGCGGCTTGGTCCAGCGTCCTTCGACCAAGGTCGCCTTGCCCGACAAGCTCGGCGCAGCCGTCGAGCCGGACAGGCGCAGGCGCACGTCGGCGCGCGCGGTCGCATGCCGCGTGCGCGCGAGCAGCAGGTTGTCGCCGGACAACTCGGCTTCGATGGTGGCGGGCGTGGTGCTCCAGTCGAGCGTGCCTGCGAGGGAGAAGGGCGCGCCGCCCAGTTCGCCACGCGCCGTCTCCAGCACGAGTCGCTGGCCCTCGAAGCGCAGCCGCGCCTGGAGGTCGGACACCGGCGGCGAGTTGGCCGCGAGCCTGAAGCCGCCGCCTTCCAGGTCGACGATGCCGGATGGACGCGGTTCGCGCAACGTGCCGTCGACCCTCAGCGAAGCGCGCACGCCACCCTCGAGTCGGCGGATCGCGGCGATCTTCGTCGCCAGCGGCGACAAGTCTCCCAGTTCTCCATCCACGACCAGCTCGATCGGCCGGTCGGGCACCGCCTGCGGATCGGTCCACAAGCCGGGCAGGTCGAGCGCGGCGCCCATGCTTCCTGCGAGGCTGGCGCGCGTGGCGCCGGAGAGCACGGCCTGCGTGGCGCGCAGGGCGACTTCGTCTCCGCGAGCCTCGATCGCGATCTGGGCGTCGAGGGGGCCGATCTCCTCGCCTTGGACCGGCGTCCAGCGCCAGCTTCGCAGGCTCGCCGTCGCTCCGCCCTCGAGGCGGGAAGACTCGCCCTTGAACGAGCCGACGAGCCGGAAGCCGCCGCGCAGCGCGCCTTCGGCGTCGATCGGCGCGACGCGCCCGACCTCGGGCACGTCCAGTTCGAAGTCGAGGCTGGCTGGTCCTCGCGCTGGCGCGTCGTCGACCCACGGCAGTTCGGCCTCCAGTCGCGCACTCGCCAAGTCGCCCAGCGCGAGCTTGTCGAGTCGCAGGCGCAGCGCGCTCGACGACCAGCCCACGCTGCCCGAGGCCGCCAGCGACGCGGGCAAGTCGACGTGCCGCAGGACGGCGCTGCCCTGGTAGGCGAAGGCGAGGGCATCGCGGCTCCAGTTGGCGTCGACGCGGCCTTCGGCCCGCAGCGACTCCAACCCCTCCGGCGCCTGCCACAGCCCCGTCGACTGCAACTCCGCCACGTCGACGCGCGCCGAGAGCCGGCCGCTCTTCGTGCGCAGTCCGAGCTCCATGTCGGCGTCGATGCGCCCTTGGCCGCCCTGCAGGCGCGCCTGCAGCGCGAGATCGCCGTCGGCGTCGAGGCGCAACGGCGCGGGCGAGGCGAGCGCCCATTCCAGCGCCCCGCGCTCCACCGAGAGCGAATCCAGCCTGCCCACGACGCCGCCTTCGTCGTCGCGCCGTCCCTCGCCGGAGAATCCGATGCGCGCGCCGTTCCAGATGGCTCCGCCGCGCCTGACCACCCAGTCGTCCTCGACGCGTTCGGCGTGCAGTTCGGCCTGCTCGAGCAGCACTCCCTCGACCAGGAGCTTCTCGGAGCGCAAGTCGATCAGCCCCTTCAAGTCCTCCAAGGGGCCGTCGAGCTGCACGACGACGCGCGCGTCGCCCGCCACGGCCAGGGGAAAGGGGATCTTCGCCGCGTCCGGGATCCTCACGGTCGCGTCCACGTCGAGGATCCGGCGCTGGAAGTCGAAGCCACCGCGTCCATGCGCGTCGAACAACGAGGTGCGCGCCGACAAGTCGAGCGACACCCGCTCGCGTCCGGCCAGAGTCGCGTCGAGGCCAAGTTGGTCGATGTGCTCGTCGAGGATGCGCGCGCCCGAGACCTCGAGTCGAACGGCCAAGGTGGGCGCTGGAGTTCCACCGGACGCGACGAGCGTCCCCGACGCGCGTCCGAGGAATTGCTCGTCCGAGTCGGCTGGCGCGAGGCCGAAGAAGCGCAAGCTGTCGCCGAGGTCGTGCAGGTCGATGCGCGCCTCGACTCGCGCGCGTGCGTCCGTCGACAGGCCTTCCAGCACCGCCAACGTCGCCGGATCCACCTCGAGCAGGGCCGACAGTCGATCGGCCGGCACGCGCAGCACGTTCGCCACCAGCTCGCCATCGTCGGAGTCGAGTCGCGCGCCATCCAGCGTGGCGAGCCCCGCCTGCAGGCTCACGGGCAGCCGCGCCTGCGCCCGCGTCCCGGCGCGCGCATCGACCAGGGCCAGATCCACGCCATGCAGTTCGACCACGCCCGCGAGGCTGGCCCAGGCGGCCCATTCGCAGGGTTCGGCGCCGAGCACGGGCAGGTCGACGACGTCCAGCCAGGCGACGTTGGCGCCGGAGACGAGATGCACGTCGCGCAGTCGCAGTCGTCCAGCGCCCCAAGACCACTCGGCGCGCGCGTCGAAGGACTGGCCCGCGACGACGGCGTCCACCCAGGAGATGGAGCCATGCAGTTGGGCGGATTCCGGCGCGGTCCAGGACACGCGCGCTTGCGCGCGCAGGTCGATGGAACCGGCGAGCGGGTCGATGGCCAGCCAAGCCGCGACGGCGTCGGCGTCGAGCGAAGCGGCGACGAGTTCCAGATCGAGGACTTCGTCCTCCCCGGCGAAGCTGGCCTGCAGCGAGCCGCCCAGTAGATCGGCGGCGAACTCGCCGCGCGGCCTCGGACCGCTCCAATCGTAGACGACGCGCCGCGCGCGCACGCGCGGATCCCACTCGAAGCGTCGGACCTCGAGGCGCCGCGCCTCGAAGGCGGCCTCGGCCTCGAGCGGCGCCTCCAGTCGCCTGCCTGGTGCTTGCGCCAACGCGTTCGTGGCCGCCACGCGCAAGCCCATCTCGTCGAGTCGCAGCGCGACGCCGACGAGGCGCAGGCCTCGTCCTTCGCCCAGGTCCCACTCGATGGAGTGGGCCTCGACGACGACGCGCGGGAGGTCGGTCGGCACCGCGGGCAGGCTGGGCAATCGAGGCTCCGACTCGCCGGAGTCGAGGCTCCGTCCCGACAAGCGCAGTCCTCGCGCCACCACCTCGGCCAGCGCCAGGCTCCAGTCCTCGCGCAATTCGAGCTGCGCCTCGACTTGGTCGCAGGACGCGCGCCAGCTGTCTCCGTCCCGCGCGCGCAGCCCTTCGACGCGCACGCGTCCGGGCGAGAGGAAGCGCGCGGAGTCGAATTCGATC
>JBEBCR010000497.1:0-3904 GCA_041157565.1 Planctomycetota bacterium
GTGGAAGTCGAGCACGACGAAACCCTGCTTCTCCTGCTTGCCGCGCAGGAAGCGCGCGCCGCGCGCGCCGATGTCGATGCCGGTGATGGTCTGCGCCATGAATTCTGATGGGGAGCGGTGACGGGCTCGTGGGTTGATCTCGTGCTCGGCCGCCGCGCGCGGCCTCTCGTGGCTGGTCTGTGTCGCTGTTCAACCGCCGGGCGCGCGACCGGCGAGGGCGGCATCCACCTTGGCGGCGAGGCCCTTGGCGCCAGCGGCGCGCAAGGCGTCGCGCACCGCCTCAAGTCGACGACGCTGGTTGGCCGCGCGTTCGGCAAGCAGCTTGGAGCGAGCGGCGCCCAGCTCGTCCGCGAGCGCGATGGCCTGCTCGGCCACCTCGCTGCCTTCGTAGCGGCGCGCCAGATCCAATGCGCCGCGCTGCTCGCGCGCGTGCATGTCCGCGAGGTCGAAGAAGCGCGCCTGCTCGGCGCGCGCGCGCAGGGCGCGCAGTTCGGACATGCCGGCCTCGACCAGTCCGCTGCGCGCCCGGCCACCCTCCTCGACCAGCGCCGCATCGTAGGGCGCCTCGTCGAGCAGGCGGCTCCACGCCGCGATGGCCTTGCCGCTGTCTCCGGCCTTGGCTGCGTTGCGCGCGGCATGCGCCAGATCCCCGGCCGCCTTGCGCTCCATGCCGAATTCGGAAGCGATGGAGACGCCGCTGGCTCCCGAGAACGTCGCCACGAGCTCCATGCCGTCCCCCTCGGGCCGGCCCTCGACGCGCGCGGCGGACGCCAGACGGAAGCGCACCAGATCGTTGCCCCCGCCAAGCAGCAGCGTCTCGACCCCGTCGCGCGCGAAATCGCCGGAGTGGCGCTGCGTGCCGTCCTTGACGATGGTGGCGATCCCTCCCGCGGCCAGCAGCGCGTTCTCGACGCGCAGGCGGCAGATGGCGGCTCCCTCCCCCGGGGCCAGCGCCAACTCGCCGCCGGCGGCCTGCGGGCCACCGGCCTGCGCGAACGCGAGCGGGGCGCGCGACTCGCGCGCGGCGAGGAAGCGCAGTCCACTGAACATCACCCGGTCGACTTCCTCGAGGTGCAGGGAGCAGTCGCCGTCGAGCACCGCGCGCGTCTCGCCCAAGGTGACTTCGCGGACAGCCTGCGCGGATCCCGGAGCGAGGACCAGGCCGACATCGTCCGCGTCGGCAGATCCGCCCTCGACGAGCAGCAACACGCGCGCGCGCACATGTCCCGGGGGCACGCGCACCACGACCGTCGTCTCGCTCCAGTCTTCGGCGACGAGCGGCGCGCTCCAAGCCAGGACGCCACCAGGGATCGTTTCGCCGTCGGGACGCGACCTCAGCAGTTCCAAGCCCAGCCGCACCGCGCCACCGCGCGAACGCACGGCCGCGCTCGCGGCGAGCAGCTGACCCTCCCTGGCCTCGACCGCCGAGGTGCGGGCGAGCGCCCACTCCTCCGCCGACGCCTCGGCGAGGAGTCCGTAGTTGCCGGTGCGCCGCGCCCTCGGCGAGCGCAGCCACGACTCGGGCGCTTCTTCGGCGCCGCGCAGCTCCTCGTCGCCCTCGAAGCTCCAGATCTCCGGCAGCAAGTTGCCTTGAAGCGGCTCGACCGGGCGGTTGCGCGCGACGGGATTGTCCTTGTCCCGACCCAGTCCGAACCACAGTCCCATGCCCAGTGCGAGCAGTCCGAGCACGGCCAAGAGCGGCGCCTTCGAGCTCTTCTTGGAGCGAGCCAGGGTCGCGGCAGAGACCTGATGGGACGCCTCGACGTCCTCCTCTCGACCCTCGAGTGCTCGTGGCGCAGCCTGCGGCGCGGTCGGGTACGGGGCGACTTCGGCGGGGCGCGAAGGCTCGGCGCGGCGCGGAGGGGTCTGGACCTGCGCGGGAGCGTCGAGCTGCAACTCCTCGAGCTGCAGCTCCTCGGGCTCGAACGCGCCCGTGTCTCCTTGACGCATGGGTTGCGCGGCGCCTCGGGCCTCGAATTCCACGGTCGCCAAGACCTCGAACTTGACGTTGCCGATGTACAGCGGCTCACCGGGCTGCAGCCTGGACTCGCTGATCCGCCGCGTGCCGATGCGCGTCCCGTTCGTGCTGCCCAAGTCCTTGACGACCAGGCCGGAGCCATCCAATTCGATGCGCGCGTGCGAACCCGACACCGACGGATCCGGCACGACCAGGGTGTTGCCGAGCTTGCGCCCGATCGTCAAGGTTCCGGGACCGATGGGGACGGTCTCGCCCTTGCGATCACCCGATTCGAAGCGCAGGGAGTAGCGAGTCTGCATCGTGCGGACGTGGGCGTTGACCGGTGGGCTGGAGGGGTGAAGACTTCGGGTAGCGACCGTTCGATCCAGCCGCACGCCGCTCGCGCGCCGCCCCGAGCGTCCTGCGACGTGGGACTGCGGCAGCTCGCACCCCCTCGGTACCGTTCCGCTCGCCGCCATGGCCTAACGCCCATGGCTGGATGCGAAGGGGGTCTACCCGAGGCTGGCCGCGCTGTAACCGGCGAGAGGAACCATGCTGGATGGCTCTGGACGCAGGCTCGCTCCGGCGGAGGATACCAGTCGGGGGACGTTGGTTCACCCTGCAGGAACCAGCCTTCTGGTCGTTTCGTCGGTGGTTGGAGACTCGGAGCCGAGTTGGGAGCGCGGCTTGGAACGCTCCTACGCCCCTGCTTTTCAGGCCACACGATACCTCCAGGGGCAAGGCCAGCGTGGCCGTCGCGCCTCGCGGTGGATTCAGGCGGGCGTGGGTTGGTGGAATGAAGCCATGGACCACCCGCCGCGACTCGTGCTGGACGAGGCTCGCCCCGGAAAGCGCTTTGCGCTCGAATCCGAGGACATCCAGCATCTGGTGAAGGTCCTGCGACTACCGGCCGGCGCGGTGCTGGAGGTGCTCGATGGCCATGGGCGATCCTACTCCGCCACGCTGGAGCTCGAGCGCCGCGGTGCGGCGGTGACGCTTGGCGGCGTGCTGCGCGAATCGCCTTCGCCGGGAGCGCCAGGCTCTCACCTCGCGCGCGTGGAGGTCTGGGCCCCATTTCCCAAGGGCCACAGGGCTGCGGACGCGGTCGGGCGCCTGGCCCAACTCGGGGTGGCGGCGTGGCAAGGCGTGATCACGGCCCACACCGAGGCGGAGGCGCGTCACGACGGCGAAGGACGCCGCGGCAAGCTCGCCAAGGTGGCGCGAGAAGCACTGAAGCAGTGCGGTGGCCTGCACGCCTTGGAGGTCAGGCCAGCCATCGACTTGGCCGAGGCACTGCGGGATGGCCCTGCGCCGTCCGCAACCGGGGCCCAGCCCGAAATGCAACTCGGAATCAAGGGCCAATCTAGCGGCGCCAACGACACCCAATCGGCCATCTGGCCGATTCTCAACATCGTCCTCGCCCCCGACGCACCTCAGTGGCTGTCGACGCTCTTGCAGGAATTGCCTCGCTCGCGCCGCGACAACGGGCCGGAAGCCTGCCTGCGCCTGTGGGCGGGCCCCGAGGCGGGATTCAGCGCCGCGGAAACGGTGGCCCTGCGTGCTCGGGGCTTCGCCTTCGCACGCATTTCGCCACAGGTGCTGCGCATCGAAACCGCCCTGGAGGCGGCAGCGGCCATCGTGCTGGAGCACGGCGCAGCCCACGCCTCGCGTTGAGTGAGCACGCGCGGGTTGAGTGGCACTCGCGCGCTAGCCCTTCTGCGCCAGTATCCATTCCCACCCCACCACCCCTTCCCGGGCCGTCCCCTACTCTGGGCCGTCCCCTACTCTGGGCCGTCCCCCACCACCGCCTGTCCCCTTGCCCGACTGTCCCCTTGCCCGGGCCAGCCCAATTACTGCGGCCGGCCCCCTTGCTGACGGCGAGGGGGGGGCACCGACCCGCGCCTCACGCCTCCCAGCGCAACCTCTCGCGCAACGACACGTACCCGC
>JBEBCR010000498.1:0-5549 GCA_041157565.1 Planctomycetota bacterium
GACCTGGTGCCCGCCGCCGAACTCGGGCGCATGGCCGACCACTTCCGGAACGGAGCCGAGACGCTGCCGGCGGGCGAAGAACGCGACCTCGTCGAGTGGATGCGCAAGAGCTACCAGCAGGTGGCCGAACTCGAGGACGCCTTCGTCGCCGGCAAGGAGACGAAGGAGGAGTTGTCGGCGCGCTTCAAGGGCATCACGCAGAACTGCAAGGACTGCCACGCCAAGCATCGCAACTAGGCGCGACAGGGAACCGAGGAACGACGCGCCGCGCGCGTCGCAGCCGCCCCGCCCTGGTCTCCCACGGCGGGGCGGCGCCGTCTCCTTCTCCGTCTCCGGCGCGGGCGCGGGCGCGGGCGCGGGCGCGGATCAGTCCAGCAGTTCGCGCGCGCACTCGTCGCTGCCGCGCGCGCGCCGATGCCCCAGGCGGCGGAGGCGCCCGAGGCGCTTGTCGGAGGCTAGGCGCGCGAGGACGCGCGCCAATGCGCCCACATCGCCGGCTGGCACCACGAGCTTTGGCTCGCCCCCCACCCTGTTCGGCAGGTCGCCCTGGTCCGACACGACGAGCTCGAGGCCCGCGGCCCCGCATTCCGCCGCGGCGAGCCCGTAGGACTCGGCGAGGCGCGAGGGGAACACGGCGACGTCGCACGTGGCGGCGAGGCGCGCCAGCTCGATCGGCGCGTACGAGCCGTGGCGCTCGATGCGCGCGCGGGAAGAGCCTCGCGCCAGGCGCTCCGCCCAACGCGCGTCGACGCCCGAACCGGCGAGCACCAAGGTCGCGTCCCCGTCCAAGCCCGCATCCACGGCGTCGAGCAGGTCGCAACTGCCCTTCCACCAGCCGTGGTTGCCGGCGTGGAGGATGCGCAAGCCGCCCGGAACGCCCGTCGGGGCCGCCGCGCGTCCCGCCTCGAGGAAGCAGGGCTCCACGCCGGGCTCGACGACGCGCAACTCCAGCTCGCCGTGCACCAGGCGCAACGCGCGGGCATGCGCCTGCGAGGGCGCGAGCAGTTCGTGCGCGCGCGCCAAGGCGCGCGCGGCTCCGGCGCGGCGCGTGGCCAGCGCGTCCGAGAGCCGCGCGCGTCCGGCCACGCCGTCGTGGCCGAGCCACGGCAGGAGGCAGCGCGCGCACGCCTCCTCCCTCGCGGCCCGCGCCTCGGCGTCGTTCGGGCACGGACTTCCCGCCGGAGGCTCGTGGCGGAAGGAGCGCGCGCACGAGGTGGCATGGTCGTGCAGCCAGAGCCGCGTGCGCACCGACCCCGCCAGGCGCGGCACGAGGTCGAGCGACAGCGCGTCGAAGCGCAGCACGTGCACCTCGTCGCGCCCGCGCAATTCGTCGAGGGCGGCGCGCGCCAGGTGCGGCTTGTCCAAGAGCCACGGATCGCGCTCTTCGGGATGCGCGGCGAGCGAGCGCCAACGCACGCCGAGCTCGACGCGCTCCTCGTCCGGTCCGCCGCGAAGGTGCAGCACCTCGCAACCAGCGCGCGCGAACGCCAAGGCCAAGCCGTGGCCGAAGCGTTCGACCCCGCCGACGAAGCCCTCCACCGCGCCGGGCGCGACGATGGCGACGCGGCGCGCCATCAGGAGATCTCCGGCAGGACGCGCGCGAAGGCCTCGGCGGACAGCGCCCGGCCGCCGAAGGCGCGCGCGCGCCGTTCCATGCGCGCGCGGCAAGCCGCCTCGAGCGCGCCGTCCTCGAGCTGGCTGGCGTGGCGGGCGAGGGCGCGCAGCTTGTGCTCGTGCGCCGCGCTGGTGTCGAGCACGAGGTCCGGCACGAGGTCGGTCCAGACCTCGCACCCAAGCAGCGTGCAGGCGGCGCCCGTGCCGGCGGCGTGGCGCGCCACCGCCTCGCGCGCGACCTGCGCCACGACGCGATGATCGGGATGGTCGTCGCCCTCCCACGGCGCGTAGACGAGGTCGGGCTCGTGCTCGGAAAGCAGCGCGGCGAGGCGGCGCGTCGCGTGCTCGCGGTCGTGGTCCGATGGCGCGTGGCCTTCGGGAAGCCGCCAGAACTCGAGCCGCGGATCGAGCAGCTCCTTCGCCGCCGCGCGGCACTCGAGCTCGCGCCGCTCGGCTCCGCCGGCGCCCAGCGCGCCGTCGAACACGACGACCACGAGCACGTCGTCGCCTTGCATGCGGTGCAGCGCGATGGCGCCACCGCACGACAGCACTTCGTCGTCGGGATGCGGCGCCACGACCAGCACGCGCGCGGCGGGCGGGAAGTCGAGCAGTCGCGCTCGCGGGCTCACGCGGCCGCCTCCGAGCCCGGGAGGACCGCGGGAGGTTCGACGGACGGCGTGGTCTTGGCCATGGTCCACGCCGCCACGAGGCGCAGGTCCGACGCGGCGAGGCAACGCAGCCAGTAGCGCCCCTCGGGCAGCCAGTCCCACGCGCCACCGAAGCCGGGCGGCTCGCCCGGCGCGAGCACGCGGCCCGCGCACAGGGAGAAGCCCGGCGCCACGGCCACCTCGAAGAGCAGCGCCTCGCCAGCCGCGTGGGCCACGTCCTCGCCCAGCTCGGAGGTGGGCGCGGACGCGCGCGGACCAAGCTCCCTGCAGGCGTGGATCGCGACGGCCGTGGCGCGCGCCTCGAAGAGCGCCACGAGGCGCGCCGCGCACAGCCCGCGCAGGCCGTGGTGCTCGCGCAGGTACAGCTCGCGCGACAGCCGCATGCGCCGCAGCGGCTCGCCGGCGTAGCGTTCGCCGTGGCCGGCGGAGCGCGACCAGCGGTGGGCCACCAGCGCGCGTGGCTCGACCAGAAGCGGAACGCGGTGCGCGCGCGCTCGGCGGCACAGGTCGGCGTCCTCGTAGTACAGCGGATAGCGCTCGTCGAAGAGCGCCCCCAGCTCGACCAGGATCGGACGCGGCACCAGCAAGCACGCGCCCGAGAGCATGTCGGAGGCGTGCGGGGCGCGGGCCGACCACGCCGCCAGCCGCGCGCGCGCGGCCTCCAGCGCGTTCTCGCGCGCGACGGAGGAGTCGACCAGCCCCAGCGCGTTGCGCAGCTCGCCCCACGCGGTGGGCAGCGCGATGGGAGGCAGGATCAGCGCGCCGCCCTCGTCGAGGCTGGCGCGCGGCGCCACGATGGCGCGCGGCGACGCGCGCGAGGCCTCGAGCAGCCGCGCCAACGAGCCGGGGGCGAAGACGAGGTCGGGGTTCAGCGCCAGCAGCGCTTCGGCGCCACAGGCGCGCGACGAGGCGAGCTGCATGCCGCCGGCGTAGCCGAGGTTCTCGGCGAGGACGACTTCGGCGCCCAGCGAGCGCAACCCGTCGAAGGCCGCGCGCTGGTCGAGCGTGGAGCCGCAGTCGACCACCACGATGCGCGGCGACGCCAGGCCGGCCGCGTGCGCCTCGCGGCGCAACGATCGCACGCAAGCCAGGGCGTGCGCGCCCGAGTCGTGGTTGACGACGAGGGCGGCGAGCTTCACGCCTCGAGCGCGGAGCGCGGCGTCGCCGGCGCGGGCACCTCGTCGTCCCCGCGCGGCCCCGGCAGCGGGGCGCGCAGGTCGGGCTCGGCGTGCGACCAGTGGTGCTCCAGCATCACGCGGCCCACCTCACCGCCCCGCGCGAGCACAGTCAAGGGCCGCGGCTCCACCGACTCGTCGTGGCGCTGCAGCCCATGGCGGTCGAACAGCCAGGCGGCCACGCGGAACGAGCCGGAGAGCAGCGCCAAGTCCGGCAGTCGCAGCTCGAAGGTCCCGGCGCGGCCGCGCGCGGGCGCGCGCGCTGACAAGTGCGTGCCGCAGGCCGACACGATCTCCAGCGACTCGTCGAGCAATCCCACGCCGCAATGCACCTCGGCCGCGGTCGGACTCGACCACGAGACGCGCACGCGCAGCTCGGAACCGCTCTCGACCTCGTGTCCGGGCAGGAGCTCGACGCGCTCGATGCGCGGTCCCTCCGCGGCGGGCGCCGAACGTTCCGGCGCGGATGCGCGCGCGCGCGCCTCGGCGGCGTACCTCGCGGTCGTCTCGGCGCAGTCGCCGTGGTGGCGCACGCGGCCGCCATCGAGCCACAGGCCCAGGTCGCACAGCTGCCGCAGGTCGTACAGGCTGTGGCTGCACAGGACGATCGAGGCGCCGTCCTCCTGCAGCGCGCGCAGGCGCTCGACGCAACGCCCTTGGAAGGCGGCGTCGCCCACCGCGAAGACCTCGTCGAGCAGCAAGACGCGCGCCGGGTGCGCCAGCGCGCAAGCGAAGGCGAGGCGCAGCTGCATGCCGCTGGACCAGGCGTACAGCGGTTCGTCCGCGGCCTCGAGCAGTTCGGCGAACTCCAGCGCGGATTGCGCGTGCGCCCGCGCGGCGCGGCCCGACAGTCCATCGAGCGCGGCGAGCTGGAGCGCGTTCTCGCGGCCCGACAAGTCGGGATGGAAGCCTGCGCCCAGTTCCACCACCGAGCGCAGCGGGCCGGCGGCGCGCCAGCGCCCGCTCGTCTGCGGCGTGGCCCCGGCGAGGATGCGCAGCAAGGTCGACTTGCCCGCGCCGTTGCTGCCGCACAAGCCCAGCGAGGCGCCGGCGGGCAGCGCGAAGGACACGTCGGAGAGCGCGGCGCGCCACTCGCCACCGGCGCGGCGGTGGAGCTTCGTCAGGCCTTGGACTTCGATGGCGTGGCGCATGCTCAGACCTCGTCGCACAGGTGCGGCCTGCGCCACGCGAGGACCAGCAGCGCCGCGGCGACGAGGCCCGCGGTCCACAGGCCGGCGCAGGCGAAAGCCGCTGGTTCGAGGGGCGCGAAGCCCAGGCAGGCGCGCGCGAGTCCGAGGTAGGCGGCCAGGGGGTTGGCTTCCATGGCTCCGCGCAGCCAGAGGCCGGCGTCGACCCACGCGGGATCCCACCACACCGGCGTGGCCAAGGTGGCGAGCGGCAGCGCCCAGGCCAGCGCCTCCGCCGCCGCGCGGCGATGCGCGTGCAGGATGGCGAGCAGGAGCGCGAGCGAGAAGACGAGCAGCGCGAAGGCGACGACGACGGGCGCGAGCAGCAGTGCCAGCGGGCCCAGCACTCCGTCGAAGGCGGCCCAGCCGGCGAGCAGCGCGAGCCCGACGCAGGCCGAGGCTGCCTGCGCCAGCACCGGCCGCAGGACGATGGCCTCCAGCGGGAAGGCGCGCCGCGACAGCAGCGCGCGCTCGTCGACCAGCGCGGTGGCGCCGCGCGCGAGTCCGTGCTGGAGGATCGAGAACAGGAGCGCGCCGGCGGCCAGCCGCTGCGCGGCGAGTTCGGGCCGCGACAAGAGGTCGCCCGCGCCGAAGACCAGCGCCAGCACGGCGGCGTGCGCGCCCACGAGGAGCACGGGGGCGAGGAGCAGCCACGGCGACGCGCGCATGCGCCACTCGCGCCACGCCAGCCGCGCGGCGAGCGGCAGGGCCACGCGCAGGCGCGCCGGCAGCAGGCGGCATTCCTCGAGCAGGCGGCGCGACCAGCGCGGCGGCGCCTCGATCCACGGCGGCTCGTCCTCGCGCGCTTCGCGCGACGGAAGGATGGGCACGAAGCCGCCGGCCGCGCGCGCGGAATCGACGCCGGAGGCGAACGCGTGGCGTTCGGCGCCTGCTTGGACGGGACC
>JBEBCR010000499.1:0-7459 GCA_041157565.1 Planctomycetota bacterium
TCCCTCGCCAATTCCTCAGCTGTCGCCAAGCGCGCGGTCGTGCCGGGCGGCGCCTCGTACCAGCCGGGCTCCACGCCCTCCTGCAGCTCGTCGCGCACCTTCAGGATCGTGAACATGCCCGACATCGTGATGATGCCGTGCGGCCCGCGGCTGCCCATCATCGGCAGGCTGTTCGGCGGCACGAGCGCGTCGTGGTCGCCGCCCGCCACCATGTCCTCCTCCATCGCCGCGTAGGCGGGGACGTGCTCGTACAGCGCCTCGTCGATGCGCGCGAGGTCCACGCCCGTCGTGTTGGGCAGGCCGTGGCCCATCTGCGTCATGACGTGGTGCGTCATGTGGCAGTGCAGCGGCCAGTCGCCCGGCTGGTCGGCGACGAACTCGATCGTGCGCGTCGATCCGGTGGGCACGAGGATGCTCGTCTCGCGCCAGCCGTTCGACTCGGGCAGGTCGCCGCCGTCGGTGGCGACGACGCGGAACGAGTGCCCATGCAGGTGGATCGGGTGGTGGCTCATGGCCGACAAGTTGGCGAGCCGGATGCGCACGCGCTCGCCGCGCCGCGCCACGAGGTTCTGCGTGGCGGGGTGGATCTTGGCGTTCATGGTCAGCACGTTGAAGTCGGCCATCTCGTTGGGATCGGGACGACGCGCGCCGGGCTCGATCTTCCACTCCGACAGGAGGATCGCGTAGTCGCGGTCGGGCGGCGCGCGCTCCTCCCTCGGGTGGACGATGTACAGGCCCATCAAGCCCAAGGCTTGCTGCGTCATCTCGTCGTGGTGCGAGTGGTACATGTACGTGCCGTGCTGGCGCAGCTCGTACTCGTAGACGAAGGTCTCGCCGGGCTCGATGGCGCGCTGGTGCAGGCCGCTGACGCCGTCCATGCCGCTGGGCACGACCAGCCCGTGCCAGTGCACGCTCGTCGCCACGGGCAGCTTGTTCGTCACGTAGACGCGCACGCGATCGCCTTCGACGGCCTCGATCGTCGGGCCATGCACGCGACCGTTGTAGCCGTAGCAGCGCGCCACCAGGCCGCGCGCGAACTCGTGCTCGACCTCCTCGGCGACGAGGTGGAACACCTTGACGCCGTCCACCATGCGCCACGGGAGGCTCGCGCCGTTGGGCGTGACCACGGGGCGGCGCGGGCCGACGCCACGCGCCGCGTCGTCCGGGCTCGATCCGCTCGCGCGCGGCGGCGCCGGATCCGCGGCGGCGGACGATCCATCGATGCGCGGCGCCGCCCGCAACGCGGGGGCCGCGGCGGCGGCCACCAAGGTGGCGCGCAACAGGTCGCGACGAGTGCTGGTCATGGATTGCTTGTCCTCGGATCGGATGCGTGCGGCGCGCGCCGCTGGGCGCGCCGATCGTTCAGTGGCCCGCGCCCTCTTCGGCGACCTCGGAGCCCTCGTGGTCCGCGGCCTCGGGCCCAAGACGCGCGCGCGGCAGGCTCCCGGCCTCGAGCTCCTCGAGGTCCAGCCGCGCCAGGCGCAGCTCGTGCCGCAGCCGCGCCGCGCGCCGTTCGGCGTCGAGCTCGCGGTCGCGCGCGCGCAGCACGTCGAACGCGCCCACCTGCATCGCGTTGAACTCGCGCAGCGTCTCCTCGACGAGGCGCCGCTCCGCCGGCACGAGCACCGTGCGGGAATGCGACTCGGCCGCGTGCAGGCCGCGCACGCGCTCGCGGAACGTCCGCGCCGCCGAGCGCACCTCGACCGCCAGCGTCCACAGCTCGTGCTCGGCCTGCGCCAAGCGCGCCGCGGCGCCAACGCGCGTGGAGGAGCCTCCATCGCCGAGCGGCAACTCGACCTCGAGGCGCGGTCCGAGGCCGAACGAGTCGGAACCCGCGTCCTGCTTGGCGGCAAGACCGGCGCCGGCGTCGGGCGACCACGATTCGACTCCGGCCATGCCGGCGGCCTGGGCCAGCGCGTCGATCCTCGCGCGCGCGGACGCCAGCTCGAGCGAAGCGGCCACCGCCTTGCCCTCCACGCCCGCGAAGTCGTCGGCCACGTCCTCCGCGTTGGTGGGGGCGAGCTCCCAGTCGATGGCTTCGCCCCACAGGCCCGTGGCGCGGTTGAGGGCCTCGCGCGACTCGAACCACGCGCGCTGCGCGTCGAGGCGCGTGGCCGCGCGCCGCGCCGTGGCCGCCGCTTGCCGCGCCGCCTCCGCCGGCGTGGCGTTGCCGGCGGCCACGAGGTCCTGCATGAGGTCCTCCGCCGCCCGCGCCGCCGCCAGCCGGGCTTCGGCGGCGTCGAGCTCGGCGCGCGCCAGGCTGCACTTGGCGTGCGCGCGCCGCGCGTGGAACGTGGCGTCGACGAAGAGGCGCACCACCTCGTGTTCCAGCGCTCGCAGCTCGGCGTCGGCCTTCGCCTGGCGCAGGCGCAGCGACACGAGTCGCCAGACCGGTTGCGCCAGTCCAAGGTCCACTTCGGTGCCGTCGTCCAGCTGCACGAGGCTGGCGTCGAGCGTCGGCGCGGCCCACAGCGCCGCGCCCACCGCGTCGGCGGCGCCCGCGTCGAGGCGCGCCAGTTGCGCCTGCACGCCGCGGTGCAGGCCCAGGGCCAGGCGCGCGGCGTCGTCCTCGTCGAGGCCGTCGCGCAGGAGCTCCTGCACGCGGCATGGAGCGTCGGTGGGCGGCGGCGCGGGCGGCCATCCAAGCCTGCGCGCGGCGGAATCGACCACGCGTCCGCGCGCCTCCTGCGCCTCTTCGCGCGCGGACGCGCAGGCGCTCGCGAGGAGGCCGGCGACGAGGAGCATCGCGCGCGCCAAGCGCGTCGAGGGCGCACCCCTCACCGTCCACCGCCTTCCTCCGCCGACGGTTCCTCGCGCGTGGTCGCGGCCTCGCCCTCGATCCGCGGCTCGGGACCTTCAGGCGCGCGTCGCGACGCGGGATGGTCCGGCCCCGGCTCGGGCCGCGCCGGCGCGGCCTCGCAAGCGCACAGGAGCAACCCCGCGCAGAGCGCCGCGCCCGCGACGCGGGCCGACGCGCGATGATTCGAGGAGGTGCGCATGTCAGCGCGCCTGCAGTCCGCCGCCCTTGCCGCCTTCCCCCTTGGCCCGCTCGGCCGCCTCCTTCGCGCGCGCTTCCGCGTCCTGCTTGGCGCGGATGTCGAGCGCCTTCTGCAGCGCCTTGGCGGGATCCTTCTTGTACTCGTCGAGCACGCGCAGCGACGACAGGCGCACGATGCGGCCGTCGTGGACCACGATGGTGTTCTTGGCCACGGCTTCGCCGTTCACCGGACAGGTGGCGTTGCCGACGTCGACCAGCTTGGGGTCGAGGAGCTTCGCCAGCGTGGCCTGCGCGTCGTCCGCCGCGCGCGCGGCCGCCTCCTTGTCGGCGACCTTGAATTCGCGGCCTTGCAGCAGGACGACCACGGGTTCCTTGGGGGCGCCTTCGCCCGCCAGCGCCCGTCCCGTCACCGGGCAAGTGGCGTTCTCCACCTTGGTCGTGGTCGGGTACGACGCCTTGTAGTGCGGTTCGACGTCGCCCTGGATGTCCTTCACGCACGCCTTGCAGCAGATGTAGATGCGCCCGTACTTCGTGTCGGTGTGGAGGCGCGTGCTGATCGGCTTGCCCATCACGGGGCACGTCGGGTTGGGCCAGGCGGGCACGACCACTTCGGTCGCGGCGGGGGCCGCCGGCTTGGCGGGCGCTCCTTGCCGCGAGGCGGCCGCGATGGAGGTCGGTGCGAGGGCGAGGAGCAGGCAGGCGAGGATCTTGGCGTGGGCGGTCTTCATGGCAGTCTCGAGCAAGCGTGGGTGCAGGCCGTCGTCGATGCCCGACGGCGGAGGCTCGAGCGTCGCGCGAGCGCGCGCTCGAACGCGTCGCGACGGCGACGCGCCAACCACGCGCCAAGGAATCCTTGGCGCGTCCACGGCGCTCACAAGCGCAAGGGTGCGCCCGGCGTGCCGGGCCGATCGCCGGGAGCTGGTCCCGGCGGACGCGCGCGCGCGGCCAAGTCGAGGCGCGGCGCGAGCGCGGGCGGCAAATCCGCGCGCGCGAGGGCTGCAGCGCAGCGCGCGCCATCGCGCATGGATGGCGAACAGGCCGGCGGGCACGGTTCGTCGTGCGAAGGAGCGTCGACGACGCAGCAGCACTCCGTCTCGAGCGCCGCCTCGTCGCTGGTCGACGCGCCGGAGCAGCACGACTCGACGTCGTCGCCGCTCCGACCAGCCGCGAGCGGCTCCGCCTCCGCCACGCAGCAAGCGTCCTCGCCGAGGCCCCATGTGCAGCCGCACAACGGCAACGCGACCCCGGACGGAAGGATCCATCCAGGCAGCAGGCACACGAACAGCAACCAACGGGCCAGCATGGGGTGCGGCGCGCGCGAGCGCGACCAGTTCAATACTAAGGCACGGACCGCCAACCTGCCACGCCCGCGACGCGCACGGGGCCTGCGGGTCCGAATAGGACGCCCGCGAGCGGCGTCCCGGCGCGCACGGCCTGCTCCAGCCACGCGTCCAACCCCTCGGCGCCGGCGCGCGCGGGCAAGGGGCTGTCGATCCGGCGGGTGCCCTCCTCGCGCACGCATTCGCGATCCTCGATGCGTCCGGGCGCGCTTCGCCACAGGATCATGCCTTCGACGCGTCCACCCACGGGCCGTCCGCGCCGGTCGTCGAGGTACGCGCGCAAGCTGGGGAATCGGCCGAGCCACGGTTCGGACCGCACCGGCGTGGACGCGTAGCGCGCGAGGATCGTCGACGAGCCCGGGTCGGCGATGGCGCCTGCCATCCAGCCCACGCCGCGCGCGTCGTAGACCAGCGCCTGGCCGCAGTCCACGTAGGCGTTGTCGACGAGGTGGTTGTCGCGTCCTCCGCCGACCAGCGCGCCCCAGTTGCAGCGCACGTGCAGGTTGCGCTCGACGCGGATGCCGCTCGCCATGTCGTCGAGGTACACCGCGTTCTGGTAGCGCGCGTCGCTTCCGGCGATGTCGTGGAAGACGTTGCCTCGGATCGCGTTGCCTTGAGTGGTCCAGTCGCGTCCGAAGTACAGCGCGCCGGCGTCGCCGGTCTCCTGCACGACGTGGTGGACGTGGTTCGCCTCGATCGCGTGGTCGACGCCCGCGGCCATCAGCGCGAAGTGCGGCAGCTCGCGCATCTCGTTGCGCGCCACGCGCGAGCCGACGCCGTCGAGGCGCACGGCCGGGTGGTAGCTGCGCAGCACGCGTCCCGTGCGCGCGAAGAGGCAATCGGACACCTCGTGCCCCGATGGCGACAAGCTGGCGCGGTCGCCGCCGGACAGCACGACTCCGTGTCCGCCCACGTCCTCGAAGCGCGAGGCGAGCACGCGGCACGCGCGTCCGGAGAGATCCAGCGCGTCGCCGCCCAGCCAACGGAAGTCGCAGTGCTCGACGACCACGTCCTCGACCTCCGAGCCGACGATCGCCCCGCCGCGCGCCGCGTGGAACTCGAGTCCCTCGATGCGCACGCGCCTGGCTCCTTCCAGCGCGAGCATGGGCTGGTCCAGCAGCGTGACCAGGGTCGTCGGCGGCTCGTCGCCGGGGAACCACGCCACCACCCGCGATCCACGCGCGTCGATCCACGATTCGCCGGGGACGTCCAGTTCGCACAAGGCGTTGACGATGCGCCAGCGCGCGCGCGCGGCGAGGGCGTAGCGATGCGGGCGCGCGAGCGCCACCACGCCGCGTTCGTCGACGCCGGCGATGCGCAGCTGCTCGTCGCTCCAGTCCCAGTTCCACCAGCCATGGGCCCACGCGTCCGCCTCCGCGGCCCAGCGCGCGGCCTGCGCCAGGTCGCCATGGCGGAACCGCCCGGGACGGTCGGGCTCCGTCCTGCGCTCCGCCGCGGGGATGTCGGGCTCCGCCATGCGCGGCGCCGAGCCCGCGTCGACCAGTTCCGCGATCGCGGCGTGGCCGCGGTCGGGCCACGCCGCGAGCGACAAGGCTCCGCCTGCCGCGAGCACTTCGCTGTGGATCGCCTTGGTGGCGACGCCGTGCCCGCCATGCACCGGACCGCCAAGTCCGCCGCTCCACCCGGCCAGGTCGGCGGGTGTCAAGCGTGCTTGACGCGCAGCCCCCCGCGCCGCCGGCGGCAGCCGCTCCAGCACGTCGGCGTCGGGCGGGAGCCAGCGCTCCGGTCCGATGCGGCACGCGCCCGCGAGGCGCGTGGCGCCGGGTCGGGATCCCGCGCGCGGCCTCAGCGCCAGCGGGGGATGCCGCGCGTCGATGCGCAGGCTCGAGCGCAGTTCGTGCACGCCCTCGGCGAGCTCGAGCACCGCTTCGCGCTCCGTGCCGGCGATGCGCGCCAAGGCCTCGTGCAGGTCGCGCGCCGACTCGACCCCGTACTCCGTCGCGCCCACGAGGATGCGCCGCGGCCCGACGCGCGCGTCCGCCCGCGCCGGCGTGGCGGGCTGGACGCAGGCGCACAGGCACAGGCCCGCCGCGGCCACCAAGACGGCGCCGGCCGAACGCGCCGCGCGCGCCAGTTGCCGATCGTGCAGGCGAGACAGCGACAGCAGCGCCGCCGCGGCGCCGATGCCGCACCACAGCATGTCGCTCTGCGTGTCCCACGCGTAGCCCTGGGTGCCGAGGAACGCCTCGGCCGCCTCACTCGAGACGAGCGCCGCGGCCCACTCGATCAACTCGTAGCTGGCCGACAGGGCCAGCGCGAAGCACAGGACGAGGAAGGCCAGCCAACCGCCCTGCTTGAGCGTCGAGGTGCGCACGATCAGCTCGCGCGCCAGGATCGCCGGGCCGAAGCCCTGCCAGAAGTGGCCCAGCTTGTCGTAGTTGTTGCGCGACTGGTCGAACCACTCGCGCACCCATTCGCCCGCCGGCACCAAGGCGTAGGTGTAGCGTCCGCCCACGCACAAGATGACCATGTGGATGGCGGCGACGAGCCAGGCGAGGCGCGTCAAGGGAAAGCGACGCGTCGTCGCCAGCAGCACGACGAGCCCGACCATCGCCGGCAGGGTCTCGAGCAGCCAGGTGAGGCGGTCGTGCGGCGCCACGCCCGACCACAGCAGCACGGCGAGCACGACGGCCACCAGGGACCCGCGGTAGGACGCGTCGCTCATGTCGCCCTCCTCGGCGGGATCCGCATGGCGCGCAGCATGCCTCGCCGGCCGCCCGCAGCGCCACGGTCGCGAGTCCCGAGTGCTGGTCCCGGGACGTTCACGCGCGCCCTTCGTCCTTCCGGCGGCCGCGCGTGTCGATCGTGCGCTCGACCTTCAAGGCGAGCACGCGCTCCAGCTCGTCCTGCACGGCAGGCCCTTCGAGGATGCCCAGCGCGCGCGCGATGGCCTCGAAGGTCGACAGGCGTTCGGGCTGCGGATGCTTGCGCAGCTCGAAGCGTCGCGCCGGGCCTTCGGGCAGGCGCACGGCCACGAGTCGCGCCAGCGGCGCCTCGTTGGTCGCCATGCGGCGCGCCTGCCGCCAGTTGCCGTCCGGCACGACCAGGGTCGCCGGACGCTCGCCGACCAGCTCTCGCGTCAACGGGACGGCGCCCGCGA
>JBEBCR010000500.1:0-3924 GCA_041157565.1 Planctomycetota bacterium
GAGACGAAGTCGTTGGCGCTGCGGCGTTGCCACAGCCGCGAGCGGCCGTCCTGCTTGAACTGGCCGGAGATGCTGACCACGCCGTCGTGGATGGAGACCAGCGGCCCCGCGCCTTCCTGCGTCTCCCAGCCGTTCATCAACTGCCTGCGCTCAAAGTTGTCGTTCCAGGCGACCTTTTCGAGGTGGTCGGCGATGCGCGCGATCTGCCCGCGCGCCCAAGTTCGATGGGGATCCTCCTGCGGCAGCGCGCGGCGATTGTCGTCGAGCTCGCGCAGACGCGCCATCGCCTCGACCGCGTCCCCGCGCCGGTATTGGCACCACGCCATGCCGTTGCGAGCGGCCGGATCGTCGGCATCCAGCGCGAGCACGCGCTTGAAGGATTCTTCGGCCTCGACGAGCGCGCCCCCCTCGAGCTGCGCCAGCCCGCGCAGGGTCCAGGCGACCGACCACGCAGGCTCGAGCTGCACGGCGCGATCGAGGTAGCGCGAAGCCTGTTCGCGCTCGCCGCGCCGCAAGCTCATGTAGCCGAGCTGGGCGAGGACATCTGCCGATTCGACCTCGACCTCCAGCGCCGCGCGGAAGGCTTCGAGCGCGCCATCGAGGTCGTCCTTGGTCGCGCACAAGCGACCACGCTGGAAGTTCGACCAGAAATCGGAGGGACTCGCCTCCAAGGCCAGGTCGACGAAGCGCAGCGCCTCCTCCGAGTCGCCAGAGCATTCGGCCAGCCACGAAAGCGCACGCCACGCGGCATGGGCCCGCAAGGGATCGATGGAGGCTGCGGCGAGCAGCGAGTCGCGCGCGGACTGCGCGCCTTGCGCGCCCGATGCCAACCCTGCCAGGCCCGACACGAGGCGCTCCTCGAAGCTCTCCCCCAGTTCGTCGCTCGCGGGCTTGCCCGCGAGGAACCGGGCGGCCGCGGCGCCGGCGCCTGCTCGAGGGTGCTCGCCATCCGCGGCCAACGCCTGCTCGTAGGCTTGCAGGGCGGCCTCGACTCGACCAACCGCGAGCAGGCCGTCGGCGTGGTCGGCACGCAAGTCGGCGCGCAGCCGCTTGCGATCCGGCTCCCCTGGTTCGTACTGCACCGCGGCGGCCAGATGCTCGAGGGCCTCCGCTGCTCGCCCACGCTCCAGGAGGAAGCGTCCGAGCGCCGATCGCGCGGACCACTGCGTGGCCCCGTAGCGCACCGCCTCGAAAAGGTGCGCCTCGGCCTCGTCGTGGAGCAGGAAGCGCGCCTCTAGCCGGCCGAGGCTGGCGAGCACCAGGGGACTGCGCTCCATCCGTCCGGGCTGCAGGAGTTCCGCGTACAGCGCATGCGCCTCCTCGAAGCGGAAGGCGGCCTCGTGGACGCGTGCGCGACCCAGCTTGGGCGCCGGGTCCTGGGCCAGCACCGCCTCCGCCCTGGAGAAAAGCTCTTCGGCGATCTCCAACGCGCGCGGCGTCTCGTGGCGCAGATCGAGGCACTCCTCGGCGAAGCGCAGCGCGTCGTCGTATTGACCGGCGGGCAGCGGGTCGCCGAACTCAGCGCGCCGGGATTCGAGCCGGTTCACCACCGTGTCCGCGAACCCGAATTCGCCGAGGTTCCTGCGCGGGATCGGCACCGGCTGCATGCCGGGAACGCGCGGTCGACCGGCCTGCACGTCGTACTCGACGAAGAGGATGTCCTCGTCGGGCCGCGAACGCAGCGTCCAGCGATTCTTGTTGGCGATGACGCCGAAGCGGAACTCGTTGGTCCGCACCCAGTCGTACATCTGCTTGGCCGCCGCGACCCGCTGCGCGAGGTCGCCCGCGGCGGCCGTGGCCGATTCGCCGGACTTCTTCCTGCCCAGCGCGGGGGCGGGAGCGGGATCGGAACCGGTCTCGGCTTCGTCGGCCGAGGAGGTCTGGCCAGCGAACAGCTCGGGCGCCTCGAAGCGTTCGGGGACCCGACGCAGGAAGCGACCGAGGATGCCATCGTCTGGACCGGGCAGCGGCGGCGGCATTAGGCCGGGCAGCGCGTCCATCGGGGGCATCTGCAGTTCCAGCGGCGGCAGCGCTCGCGTGTCGGAAGGCGGGGACAGGATGTCGCGCGCCGACTTGGCGGCGCGCGGGGAGGCGAGGGCCACGGACGCGTCCACGCCTGACGCCGGCTCGAGCTCGCGACCCGGGGCGCGCTTGTCCTTGGTCGCACCCGCGTCGACGAGGAACGTGCGCCAGGACAGCGCTCCAAGCACGACCAGCGTGCACCCGAACAACACTTGCTCGCGATTCAGGGCCATGCCGACCTCACTCCGTCCCGACGCGCTCGACGCGCGCAGCCAAGAAGACGATCTCGAGCGAGCCCTCCTCGGACTTGCCGCGGGAGGGCGCCAACTCGACCTTTTCCACGACCAACGGCGACCCGCCCTCCACCGTGGGATCCTGCGTGGCCGCCACGAAGTCGACCAGCGCGCCGGGCGCGCCGGAAAGGGCGCAGAACAGGCGAGTCTTCTCCACGCGGCCCACGCCATCCTTGGAGTTCAGGCGCGGGTCCAGCCGGATCTCCAGCCGATCGATGCGCGCCACGCCGCGCCCCATGGCGGTGCGCGCCACGCGATCGACCAGGTCCAACGCCTGAAGGTGGCGCTCGATGTCCCCCTCTCTGGTGGGCGAGAGCGCAGGCAAGCCCAGATCCTCCGGCAGGCGCAGACCCGCGCGCCCAGCGCGCTGCAGCAACTCCTCGCGCGTGGCCGCGACGACCGCGAAGTACTGCGACGCGGCCGAGCCGCGCGCGGGCTCGAGCCTCCAGAACGGGCGCGTCTGGAAGTGGACCGCGTCGGACAACTGCCTAGCGGACGCGGCGAGCGCGTCGTTGCGCGACTGCGCGGCCGCTTCGGCCTCGCGTCCATACAAGGATTCGCTCGACAACTTGCGCGCCGTGAGCGAGGCCGATCGCTGCGCGCGCGCCAGCTCGTCGCCGTAGAAGGACTGGATCAGCATCCAGGCGATGAGGAAGGCGATGCCCCCTCCTGCCGTGGCCGAGGCGAAGCGCTTGTTCTCCTGCCACCAGTCTTGGACGCTCATTGGGCCACCTTGGCTTCCTTGCCGTGCTGCTCCGCGGCCGAGCCCAGCAGGCAGATGTCGATCGTGAAGCGCGCGCCGTTCGGCGTGAGGCGCTCGCGCATCGAGGCGCCAGGCGGCAAGCCCGAGCGCAGGCGCTGCACGAACGCCTCGTACTGCGTGTTGAGCGCGTTGGTCCCCTCGCGCGCGCGGCCCTCGACCGACAGGATCGGGCGCTCGGCGCCGCGCGCCACGCCCAGCTCCGGATCGGCGCGCAAGTCGCTCGACATGCGCGTCAGCCAGAACTCGGCCGGCAAGTGCGCGCGCAGCAGGTCAACGGCGCGCGCGACCTGCTCTCCGGCGCCCTTCAGGACCAGGAGCTCCGTCGCGGCCTTCTCGAGCTGCGCGTTCCGAGCCACGAGATCCTCGGTGCGGCGATGCACGTTGTTGGCCGACTTGTACTCGCGCTCGAGCCGCGCCGCGCCTTCGGAGGCCTTGACCATCTGCGTGCGCGTTCGCCAGAAGGCGGCGCCGAGGAAGCACAGCGCCAACGCGCCGGCGGCGATCATCCAAGCGGTGCGGGCGCGGAACTGGCGCTGGCGCGCCCACGCCGCGGGCAGGATCTCCAGCGACCAAGCGGCGTCGTCCGTCGCCGTCGCGGCGAGTCCCAGCGCCACCACGGACTCGAGGGAGTTGCGCTTGAGCGCGTCGGCCACCTCGGGCTCGAGCTTCGACAGGTCGAGCGAACGCAGCGGATCGAAAAGTTCGACCTTGACGCCCAATGCGCTCGACAACCAGCGCGCCATGCCGTCGAGGCGCGCGCCGCCACCGCACAGGAGCACCTTGTCGAGCTTGAGGCCCGGCAGTCGGATCTGGCTCTTGGCGAAGGCCACCGTGCTCGTGAACAAG
>JBEBCR010000501.1:0-6258 GCA_041157565.1 Planctomycetota bacterium
GGCGCGCGCGGCGAGGTCGACGAGCAGGATCCAGGCGGCCGAGGCGAGCAGGAAGAGCGGCACGTGGCGCAGGCGCACGTGCGCCACCTCGTGCGCCAGGACCGCCTCGAGCTCCGCGTCGTCCATCTGCGCCAGGAGCGAGTCCGACAAGTACACGGTGCGCGAGCGGCGCGACAAGCCCACGACGGCCGCGTTGGCGGCCTGGTGCCCGGTGCGCCATTCCGCGAGGCGCGTGCCGGCCACGCCATGCCGTTGCAGGAACCGCTCGAGGCGCTCGCGCCGCTCGTCGCGCGGCAACTCCCGCGTGTCCCACGCCCACGCCACGACGCGCGGCATCCACGCCAACGTCGCCGCCAGCAGCAGGGCGATGAACGCCGCCTCGTACAACCCGATCTCCTCGACGCGCACGCGCAGCTCCTCGGACAAGCCCACCGCGCCGGCCAAGCCGCCGTACAGCGCCAGCGGCGCCAAGGTCGCGCCCAGCGAGCGCCATTGGTGGCGGCGCCACGCCGCGCGATCGCGCGTGGCCACGAACAGCCGCGCGCGCGCGTCGATGGCGAGGAGCTCAGCGCACAACCATGGCAGGAACATCGCCGCGTGCCACGCCGTGGGCCAGTCGAAGACCGACGACGGTCGACCGGCGAGCTGCGCCAGCAGCGCGGTCCAACCACCGAGGAACAAGGCGACGGCGTGCGTCGCCGGCCCGCTCCAGCGCAGGCAGCCGTGCAGGCGCCCGCCGAGCGCGAAGCGTCCCGAGGCGTACGCCGCGCGGCAGGCGCGAGCCAGGAGCTCCGGCAAGGCCAGGCACGCCACCACCACCCACCAGCGCGGCTCGAGGCGCGCTCCGCTCGCGTCGAGGAGCCCGTGCGCCAGCACGACGAGCAGGAGGTGCGGCAGGTGGACCACGCGGCGAGTCTAGCGCGGCGCGCGCAGCGCGCCGGCGGACGACGCGCGCCGGGAGCTCCCTTGGGCGCCGAGCCTCAGCCTCGGCGCAGTTCGACCACCGGGCCGGTCAGCAGCACTTCGCCATCGGGACGACGCGCGACGTGCAAGGTGCCGCCCGGGAGGCGCAAGGCCATGGGCAGCTCGGCGCGCCCCAGCGCCATGGCGGCGATGGCGGCGGCGACCGTGCCGCTGCCGCAAGCCTGCGTCTCGCCGCAGCCGCGCTCCCACACGCGCAGGTCGGCCGCGTGGCGATCCTGCAAGGCGAGGAATTCGATGTTCGAGCCGCGCGGGAAGGCTGGGTGGCGCTCGAGCCGCGGACCAAGCGTGGTCACCGGCGCGGTGGCCACCGCGGCGACCTGCAGCACGCAGTGCGGGTTGCCCACGTCGACGATGGTCGCCGACACCAGGGCCTCGTCGATCGCGAGCAAGCGATGGAGGGCCACGACGCGCGGCCGGCCCATCGAGATGCTCGCGCCCACGACCTCGCCGCCGGATCGTTCGACCACGCAGTCGTGCGCGCCGGCGCCATCGTCGACGACGAAGCGGTCGGCGGCGACGACGCCTTCCTCGCGCGCGAGCTTGGCCGCGCAGCGCAGTCCATTCCCGCAGGTCTCGGGCACGCTGCCGTCGGCGTTCCAGATGCGCATGGTGCAGCGATCGCGGCCACGGCCGGGTTGGACGACGATCAAGCCGTCGAGCTTGGCGACGCCCGCGCCCGGGGACGCGCACAGGGCGCGCGCCAGGTCCGCGGTGTCCGCGGCGACCGGCATCTCGCGCCCGTCGAAGACGGCGAACAGGTTGCCGGCGGCGGAGTGGATGCGCGCAGCCGGCGCGCGAGGCGCGACGCGCTTGTTCGCGGCGGCGCTCACGGGCGGATCTTCTGCGTGTTCTTGAAGTGGAGCTTGGCCACCTCGCCCAAGGGTCCGCGGCCGTGCAAGCGCACGAACTCGCGCGCGGAGGCGTCGGTGGGCGCGCCCGCACCCTTGCGCAGCTCGACGCCGTGGCGCTCGGAGAGCTCCTTGAGCGCCGTGAGGAACTCCTCGCGCGCCACGATGCTGGCGGCGGCGACGGCGAGCTCGCTCTCGGCCTTGTGGCGCTGCTCGAGCTCGATGTCGAGCCCGGCGAGGCGCGAGGCGACGAGGCGTTCGTGGGCGAACTGGTCGACGACGACGCGGTCCCCGGGGCGCGCCAGCTCGCGGATCGCCTGCGCGTGCAAGTCCGCCAGCATCCCGTTCAAGGCGCCCGGGCGCGCGTGCGCCTGGTTGTACTGCGGTGGATCGAGGCGCCGCACGGCGACTTGGTGGCGCGCGCGCAGCGCGCCGCCGATGCGCAGGCACATGTCGTCGGTCAGCGTCTTGGAGTCGCGCACGTTGGATCCGACGAGCGCACGCGCCTCCTCGGGCTCGAGGCGCACCGCCGCGACGACCAGCGGCCCGAAGTAGTCGCCCTTGCCGCACTCGTCGCTGCCGATCGTGGGCACCAGCGCGGCGCGCGAGGCGCCCGAGGCGCCGGACGAGGCGGGGCGCGGCGCGGGCTTCGCCGGCGCGGCGCTCGGCGCGGCGCGCAGGTCGAACCAGCGCAGGGCGAAGCCCGCCGGATCGGGACCCTGCAGCAGGAGCTTGCCCGACTCGTAGAAGGTGACGACCGTGCCCTCTCCCTTGGCGGAGAAGGCCGCGTGGGGCACGGCGCGCCACTCGAAGGCGCCCGGCTGCAGGCGCCGGCGCAAGTCGGAGGCCGCCGAGGGCGGCAGCTTGAGCACGAGGGTTTCCTGGGCCAAGGGCCGCCGATTGTGGCGCCTGCGCGCCTTCGGGGCTAGGTTCCCTTCGTGCATCCCGCTCGCCCGTCCCCGCCGCACAAGAGCGGCCTGCGCATCGCGGACCTGTCCACCCAGCGCGGCCGCCACGTGGCGACGCCGTGGGGCGACTACGCCTTGTACCTCGTCGATGGCGCGCCGCGCTGCGTGCAGGCCTTCTGCCCGCACATGGACGGGCCGCTGTTCGAGGGCAGCGTCGCCGACGGCGCGGTGGTGTGCCCGTGGCACCTGTGGCGCTACGACGTGTGCAGCGGCAAGCGCGTCGACGCCGCCGGGCTGCTCGATCGTCGCGTCCTGGCGCGGCTCGCCGTGGACCTGGCTCCGGACGGCGAACTCTTGCTGCGGCCGATGGCCGACTGAGCCGCGGACGCGTCGTTCGCACGACGACTCCTTGCGCCCGCGGGGCCGATGGGGAACGATGCGTCTTCCGCGACAGGGCGCCGTATGCGCCCGGCGGCCACGCGAACGACCGCCATGGGCCAGATCTACGACTCCATCCTCGACGCCGTCGGCAACACGCCGCTGGTGCGCCTCAAGAACGTCGGCAAGGACACGGGCTGCGAGTTCCTCGCCAAGTGCGAGTACCTCTCCGCCGGCGGATCCATCAAGGACCGCATCGGCAAGCGCATGCTCGTCGAGGCGCAGAAGAAGGGCCGCATCAAGCCTGGCGACACCCTGATCGAGCCGACGAGCGGCAACACGGGCATCGGCCTGGCGCTGGCCGCGGCGGTGCACGGCTACCGCATGATCATCACGATGCCCGAGAAGATGAGCCGCGAGAAGCAGGTCGTGCTCGAGGCGTTGGGCGCCGAGATCATCCGCACCCCCACCGAGGCGGCGTGGGACTCGCCCCGCAGCCACATCGGCGTCGCCAAGCAGTTGAAGGAGATCCTGCCCAACGCGCACATCCTCGACCAGTACGGCAACCCCGACAACCCGGCGGCGCACTACGAGGGCACGGCCGAGGAGATCCTCGCGCAGACGGACGGCAAGCTCGACGCGTGCGTGATGACCGCCGGCACGGGCGGCACGATCACGGGCACGGCGAGGAAGCTCAAGGAGAAGGTTCCGGGCGTCAAGATCGTGGGCGTCGACCCCAAGGGCTCGATCCTCGCCGGCCCCGGCCCGATCCACAGCTACAAGGTCGAAGGCATCGGCTACGACTTCGTGCCCGACGTGCTCGACCGGTCCTTGGTCGACGAGTGGGTCAAGACCGAGGACCGTCCGTCGTTCCTCATGGCGCGCCGGCTGATCCGCCAGGAAGGCCTCTTGTGCGGCGGCTCCTCGGGCTCGGCCATGTGGGCCGCCAAGGAGTGGGCCAAGCGCAACGGCCCCGGCAAGCGGGTCGTCGTCATCCTGCCGGACTCGATCCGCAACTACATGACGAAGTTCCTCGACGAGCGCTGGATGAAGGAGAACGGCTTCGTCGAGAGCCAGTGGGAGACGAACTCGCTGGGCGACCTGCTGCGCAACCTGCCGCCGCGCAAGCTGGTCGTGGCCTCGACCGCCGACACAGTGGCGGACAGCGTCATGGCGATGAAGGAGCACGGCGTCAGCCAGCTGCCGGTCGTCGAGGGCGGACAACTCGTGGGCATCGTGACCGAGAGCGACCTGCTGGCGAAGCTGGTCGACGGCCGCGCGACGCTGTCGAGCGCGGTGGCGGAGGTCATGTTCCGCAACGTGAAGACCCTCGTGGCGACCGAAGACGCGGGCAAGCTGCTCGAGGTCTTCGCCGTCGGCATGGTGGGCATCGTGGTCGACGAATCGGAGCGGCTCCTGGGCATCGTGACCAAGATGGACCTGGTCGACCTGCTCACGGCGCGCAAGGGCGGCTCCTGAGCTGGGCCGCCCGCGGGACGCTGTCAAGGAAACTTGACGGCCCTCCGGCGCGGGCGCAAGTCCGCGCCGCGCGCGGACTCAGCCCTGCGCCGGCAATCCGCCGGCCGCCTCGGCGGCGACGGATCGCGCCGGCAGCAAGGAGCGCAGGCGGTCGACGAGCGTCATCGCGCCGACCCAGGCGAAGCTGGCGAAGAAGAGCGCCTGGAACGGCAGCGAGGTCCACAGCTCGAGCTCGACCGCGCGCCAGATGCCCCAGCCGAACCAGGCGGCGACGAGCAGCTCCACGCCGGGCATGCCCTTCAACGCCGTGGCGTAGCGCTTGGCGCGCGGCGCGTCGCCCTTCTTGGGCGTGCGCACGAAGGCGCCGGTCTCGCCGAACACGCCTTCGAGCACGGCGCGCGTCTGGCTCACGCACATGCCGATGCCGAGCAGGATGGCGGCGAACGAATCGAGCAGGCGGCGTCCCAAGGGACGCCCGATGGCGTCCTGGCTGCGCTCGTAGAACATCACGACCGACAAGGAGCAGGTGGCGAACAGCGCCACCGACAGCCACGGCGCGAAGTCGGCGCGCAGGGTCGTGCTCAGCGGCAGGAGCAGCGCCAGCAGCAGCACCGTCGGGTAGCCGACGTTGCCGGTGAGGTGCGCCATGGCTTCGAGCTTGACCTTGAGCGGTTCGCGCGAGGTGAGGATGCGCCAGCCGAGCTTCTTGCACACCTGCACGCTGCCCTTGGCCCAACGGTGCTGCTGGCTCTTGAAGGCGGCGATGTCGGGCGGGACTTCCGCGGGCGCGACGACCATCGGCTTGTAGACGAAGCGCCATCCGGCGAGCTGCGCGCGGTAGGACAGGTCCAGGTCCTCGGTCAGCGTGTCGTGCTGCCAGCCGCCCGCCTCGTCGATGGCCGAACGGCGCCAGATGCCGGCCGTGCCGTTGAAGTTGAAGAACACGCCCGTGTCGTGGCGCACGGTGTGCTCGATGACGAAGTGGCCGTCGAGCAGCGCGCTTTCGGCGCGCGTCAGCAGGTTGTCGTCGCGGTTGTCGTGGCCCCAGCGCGCCTGCACCATGCCGATCGCCGGGTCGGCGAAGTGCGGCACGAGCTGGTGCAGGAAGCCGGCCTGAGGCAGGAAGTCGGCGTCGAAGATGGCGATGAACTCGCCGCGGGCGAGGCGTTGGCCGTGGGCCAGGGCGCCCGCCTTGTAGCCGACGCGGTCGGCGCGGCGCACGACCTTGGCGTCGATGCCGGCGGCGACGAGTTGGCGCACCTCCTCGTCGACGATCTCGCGCGTCTCGTCTGTCGAATCGTCCAGCACCTGGATCTCGAACCGGTCGCGCGGCCAATCGAGCGCCCCGCAGGCGCGCACGAGGCGCGCCGCCACGGTGCGCTCGTTGTAGACGGGCAGTTGCACCGTCACGACCGGCAGTTCGCGCATCGGCTGCACGGGGGAGTGCGCCTTGCGGGCGGCGCCCCAGCGGAAGCGCCACAGGAGCCACACGCGGTGCAGTCCGTAGACGAACAGCAATCCGAGGGTGGCCATGTAGGCCCAGATGAGCAGCGTGTCGGCGTTCAAGCGGCGCGCCGCGCTTCCCCCGTGGAGTTCGGGAAAGCCCTCGGCACCGCGGGATCATAGCAACTGGCCCCCCTGTCGTCGCAAGTCGGCCGTGA
>JBEBCR010000502.1:0-7614 GCA_041157565.1 Planctomycetota bacterium
TGCCGCCCGCGGCGCCTTCGAGGGCGCGCATCCCGGCGTGGGCCTCGGCTACGCACATCTCCGTGGGCCTCTTCGCCCTTGTGGCGAGTGCGCGCGCGTCGCGCGTGCGCTTCCATGCGCACGACGACCATGGATCCCGCCCTCGACCTGCATCGCCTGCAGTTCGCCTTCACGGCGACCTTCCACTACCTCTTCCCCCAATTGACCATGGGCCTCGCGCTGCTGGTCTTCGCCATGAAGACCATGGCGCTGCGCACGGGCCAGGCGCGCTGGAACGACACCGCGCGCTTCTGGATCCGCGTGTTCGGCATCAACTTCGCCTTCGGCGTCGCCACGGGCATCCCGCTCGAGTTCCAGTTCGCCACGAACTGGGCGCGCTTCACCGAGGGCGCCGGCGCCGTGGTGGGCCACACGCTGGGCATGGAGGGCATGTACGCCTTCTTCCTCGAGTCGAGCTTCCTCGCGCTCCTCGTGTGGGGCGAGCGACGCCTGTCGCCGCGCGCGCACTGGGGCGCGTCGCTGGCCTTGTTCGTCGGCACCTGGCTCTCGGGCTGGTTCATCGTGGCGACGAACGCCTTCATGCAGCACCCCGTCGGGCACAAGGTCCTCCCCGACGGCACCGTCGTGCTCGAGTCGTTCGGCGCGTTCCTCTCGAACCCCTGGGCGTTCACGCAGTACGCGCACACCATGGTCGGCTCGCTGGTCACGGCGAGCTTCGTCGTGGCGGCAATCGGCGCCTGGTGGGCCCTGCGCGGCGAGCACGAGGCCGTGGCGCGCACGAGCCTCGCCACGGGCACGAGCTTCGGCCTCGCCTCGGCGATCCTCGTGGCCTTCCCCACCGGCGATTGGCAGGGCAAGCTGGTGGCCGAGCACCAGCCCGCCGCGCTCGCCGCCATGGAGGGCCGCTTCGAATCCGGCGTCAACGCCGAGCTCGTGCTCATCGGCCAGCCCGACATCCGCACGGAGACGATCGACAACCCGATCGTCGTGCCCGGCATGCTGTCGTTCGTCGCCTACGGCAGCTTCGCCAAGGACGTGAAGGGCCTGGCGGACTTCCCGCCCGCCGAGCGCCCCGACCAGGTCGAGCTGCTCTTCTACGCGTTCCACGTCATGGTCGGCCTCGGCACGCTGTTCATCGCGCTGATGCTCGCCGCCAACATCTGGCGCTGGCGCGGCAAGCTGCATGGGTCGCGACCACTCCTGTGGGCCCTGCTACTGGCGGCGCCCTTCCCCTACATCGCCAACACCGCCGGCTGGATGACCACCGAGCTCGGCCGGCAGCCGTGGGTGGTGCACGGGATCCTGCGCACCGCCGACGCCAGCTCGGAACAGGTGCACGGCGGCTCGACCATGTTCACCCTGCTGGGCTTCATGGGCCTGTACCTCGTCATGGGGATCCTGTTCCTGTTCCTCGTCGGGCGCGAGGTCGCGCACGGTCCGAGGCCGGCCGTCGGCGCGGCGCGCTGAACGCCAAGGCTCGAGCGAGAAGGAGACGAAGGCATGGAGATGATCTGGTTCGGCATCGTGTCGGTGATGGCCGCCCTGTGGGTGGTGCTCGACGGCTTCGACATGGGCGCGGGGGCGCTGCACCTCGTCGTCGCGCGCGAGGAGCGCGAGCGGCGCTCCGTGCTGGCGGCGATCGGCCCCTTCTGGGACGGCAACGAGGTCTGGCTGCTGGCGCTGGGCGGCGCGCTGTTCCTCGCCTTCCCGGCCGTGCTGGCGACCTCGTTCGCGGGCTTGTACATGGCGGTGTTCCTGATCACCTGGTGCCTCGTGGTGCGCGGGTTGTCGCTCGAAGTGCGCTCGCATGTCGCCGGCCGCGAATGGCGCGCGTTCTTCGACGTGGTCTTCTGCCTGTCGAGCCTGCTCCTGCCCGTGCTCTTCGGAGCGGCGCTCGGCAACGTCCTGCGCGGCTTCCCCATCGACGGCAGTCGCCAGTTCTCGATCGGACTGTTCGGGGACTTCGATCCGCGGAGCGCCTCGGGCGTGCTCGACTGGTACACGATCCTCGTCGGCGCGATGGCGCTCGCCGCGCTGGCGCACCACGGCGCGCTGTGGCTGGCGCACAAGGCGGCCCAGCCGGTGCGCTCGCGCGCCGCGCGCCTCGCGTCGCGCGCGTGGCTCGCCACCGCCGTCCTGTGGCTTTCCTGCGGCCTCGCCACGCAGCACCTGCGGCCCGAACTCATGGCCGCGGCGTGGTCGCGTCCGCTGTCGCTGTGCCTGGGGCTGTTCGCCATGGCGAGCTTCGGCGCCTCGTTCGCGCTCCTGCGCCGCGAACGCGCTGGCCTCGCGTTCCTGGCCTCGGCCGGCTTCCTCGTCGCGCTGCTCGCCGCCACCGCGGCCGCGGCGTGGCCGACCATGCTGCACTCGACGGTGTCGACGCGCTGGTCCTTGACGGCCCTCGACTCGGCCACGCCCGCCGAGGGGCTGGCGACCGGACTCGCGTGGTGGTCGCTGGCCTTCCCCATCGCCCTGGGCTGGCTGTTCCTCCTGCTGCGGCTGCACCGCGGCACGATCCAGCCCGCCTCCGATGGCGAGGGCTACTGAGGCGCGCTAGAGTCGGCGCCAAGATGGGCCCCAGCGCGCTGCTGCTCCTCGCCCTGGCTCCGGCCGTCGCGACCGCGGAGGACGAACGTCCGGCGTCGCGCACGCCGTCGTGACCGGTTTGACCCGGCGAGGGTCGCTCCGTCCGTGGGACGGGGCAGCAGGACGGATTCTTCGTCCTCGGCGCGCGGACCATCCCCGGCATCGAGGTCGATCGCGCTCGGCTGCGCGGCACGCTCGTCTACCAGTGGACGCCGGCCTTCAGCCTCGGGGTCGAGTGGAATCCCCTGGCCGACGACGTCAACGCGCTCGCCAACTGGCGCGTCTTCGACGAGGACGATGCTCGGCCGGCGCTGGTCGTGGGCACCTCCAGCGACCGCATCGGCACCGAGGACGGCAGCAGCTTCTACGCCACCTTGGCGAAGGACCTGGAGGCGTGGACCGGCCTGCCCGTCGCGCCCTACGCGGGCGTGGCGTGGAGCGGATCGGAGGACGAGCTGCTCGCCATCGGGGGCGCGTCGATCCGCTGGGGCGAGGAGTGGAGCAGCCTGCACATGTGGGATGGCCGCAACCTGCACCACGTCCTCGAGCGCCCCTTCGGCGAGCATGTCGTCGGGCTCGTGCTGGCCCAGCAGGACGACGATTGGCACCTTGGCCTCTCCTGGTCGTGGGCCTTCGGCGCGCCTTGGGCGCGGTAGGCGTCCCGCCCGCGCCCGGACGCCGCGCGCGGGGCTTCGGAGGCGCGAGCGCGCGAGCTAGGCTCTAGGCATGCGCAAGGCGCGTCGGCTCGACACCTACGACTCCACTCCGACGCTCGCCATGGGGCTCGACGAGGCCCTGCTGGAGCTGGGTGGCGAAGTCCCCGTCCTGCGCTTCTACAGCTGGAGCCCCGACACCTTGTCGCTGGGGCATTTCCAGAAGCCCTCGGACATCCCGGGGCGCGCGCTGGCGGGCGCCATCGTGCGGCGCGCCACCGGCGGCGGCGCCATCCACCACGTGCGCGAGCTGACCTTCTCGCTGGTGGCGCCCTTGTCCGATCCGCTGTACAAGCGGCCGCTGGCGCAAAGCTACGAACTCGTGCACGCGGCGGTCGCGGCGGGGCTCGCGCGCCTCGGCGTGGCGGCGAGCCCGCGCGGCGAGGCGCGGCTCCTGTCCGAGCGCGAGGGCACGGGCATGTGCTTCCACGCCTCGACGCCCCTCGACCTGTGCTGGGACGGGCGCAAGGGCCTCGGCTCGGCGCAGCGTCGCCGCCAGGGCCGCGTGCTGCACCATGGATCGATCAAGCTCGGCGCGAGCTCGCTCGACGAAGGCGTCGCCACGCTGCCCCTCGAGGATCCGCGCGAGCTGGCGCGGGTGCTGCTGCCGGCGCTGGAATCCGCCTTCGAGCTGCGCTTCGAGCGCGACGATCCGGCGGAGGCGGAGCTGGCGCTCGCCGCTCGGCTCGGCGCCACGAGCTGTTCGCGCGAGCACGTGGAGGCGCGCGAGCGATGAAGCGCAGGGCGCCCCTCTCGTTCGTGCTCGCGCTGGCCGCGCTCGGCGGCGGCTTCGCCTTCGTCGTCGGCTGCGGCCGGGCGCCCAAGCGCCCCAACGTGCTGCTGGTGACGATCGACACGCTGCGCGCCGATCGGCTCGAGCGCGAGATGCCCGCGTTGATGCGCGTCGCGGGCGAAGGTTCGCGCCTCGAGCGCGCCATCGCGCCGCGCGCCAAGACGACGCCGTCGATCGCGACCTTGCTGTCGGGGCTGCAGCCGCACGCGCACGGCGTGCGCGACCTCGCCGCGCCGCTGGCCGGCGACGTGCCGCTCCTGCAGGAGGCGCTGCGGCGCCACGGCTGGCGCACGGGGGCCATCGTGGGCAACTGGGTGCTCAAGGACGAGCACTCCGGACTCGCGCGCGGCTTCGACCTGTGGGTCGAGGACCTGCCGCAGAAGACCGGCGTGCCGCCGCACGACGCTCCCCAGCGCACCGCCGCGTCGCTGGTCGACGGCGCGCTGCACGCATTGGGACTGGGGCCGCGCGCGACGGACGGCGGACCGCGCACCACGCTCGCCGAGGACGGCGAAGCGTGGTTCCTGTGGCTGCACTTGATGGACCCGCACGGCGCCTACGAGCCGCCGCGAGCACTGCGCCGCGCGCCCGCGACGCCGCGCTGGATCGATCCGCGCGATCCGGCGCGTCCACGCCGCCACGTCGCCGAGTACAACGCGCCGCCCGAGGCGCGCGACGAGCTCGGGCGCATCGACGCCGCCCTGGTCGAGGCGCTCCACGACGGCGAGGTGCGCCACGTCGACGCCGAACTGTCGCGCCTCTTCGACGCGCTGCGCGGCAGCGGCGCGTGGGCGGACACGCTCGTGCTCGTCACCGCCGACCATGGCGAGAGCTTCGGGGAGGACGACTACTGGTTCGAGCACGGACGCAACGCCTCGGAGGCGACCTTGCGCGTGCCGCTCGTGGCCAAGCTGCCGGCGGATTCCCCATGGCGCTTCGACGCCAGCGCGGCGCGCGGCGAGGCGGCGCTCGCCGACCTCGCGCCGACGATGCTCGAGTGGCTGGGGCTGCCGCCGCTCCCCGCCGCGCGACGCGGCGCATCGCAGCTCGACGGCGGGACCTCGCTGGCCTCCGCCTGGTGCTCCGGCGCAGTGCCGGCGCGTCCGATCTTCGGCGAGAAGGTCGAGCGCGCCGGGCTCGCGGGCGCGGTGCAGCACAAGGTCGCGCGCCTCCATCCTTGGCGCCTCGAGCAGCGCCTCGCGCGCGACGAGGCGGGGCGGCTGCGCCTCGTGGGCGAGACGCTGCACGACGTGGCGGCGGATCCAGCCTGCGAGCTCGACCTCTTGGGCGATCCGCCGCCGGGAGCGCCACTCGTCGAGCTGCGCGCGCTCTTGGCGGATTGGATCGCGGCGGACGCGGGGCTCGCGGGGCTCGACGTCGAGTTGGAGCGGCGTCGCGAGGACCTGCGTCGCAAGGATCCCTCGGCGCTGCGAGCGCTCGAGGCGCTGGGCTACTAGCGCGCCGGATCCCGACGCCGCGCTAGCCGCGCGGCGCGAGCACCAGCTCGAGCGTGGCGCCGGGCGCCGCCAGCAACTCGAAGCTCGCGCCCAGGAGCTGCGAGCCGTCGAGCATGGTCCCCGGCATCCACGCCTCGCGACCTGCGACTTCGCCGCGCCAGCCCTTGTCGATGGCCGCCGCCGCCAGCGCCGTGGCGATGTCGTCCTTGCCCGACTTCTGCGTGAAGGCCACTTGGCACGACACGGCAGCCACGGTCCCGTCGAGTCGATCGCGCCGCAGCGCGTGCACGAGGAGCGTTCCGGACGAACCGGCGGCGGGGACGAGCTTGACCGAGCGAGGCGCGGCCTCGGACACGGCGAGGATCGACGACAAGCCCAGCGGCAAGCGCACTTCGATGCGCGCGCAGTGCTCGATGAAGAGCGTGCTCTGCGCCTGCGCCGCGCCGGTCGCGTTCGGCGCCTGGACCGCGAGCGGCGCGCGAATGGAACGGATGCCGGCCGAGTCGAGCCGCGCGGCGCACAGCGCGAGCAGGTCCGCCGCCGTCGTGCCGCGGGCGGCGAGGAACCCTAGCGTCGTCGAACGCTCCTGGGCGCCTGGCGCCTCCGCCACGACGACGATCTGGCACCAACCTCCGCCCTGTTCGACCACCTCGCCCTTGACCATCAGTTGCGCCAAGCCCTGCGCGCGCGCGAGTGGCGCCAAGGCGAATGACAGGAAGGCGAGAACGAGCAGCAGCTTCTTCATGAATGGGGTTCGCTCCATGGACGCTTGGACGACGCGTGGAGTGGACACCTGCCCACCCGCGCGCCGAATCCACGCGCCGCCAGAGCTTGACCCACGACGACGCCCGTCCACAACCCGCGGCGCGGTAGCGCCCATCAGGCCCCGGACGGCCGCGACGCCCCCGCTGGGCGGCCGGAAAAGACGGCAGGCCGACGCGGCGCACCTTTGGGCGCCCGCACCAGCCTGCAGAGTGGTTTCCCGGCCTGGACTCGAACCAGAACTAACAGGACCAAAACCTGTTGTGCTACCGATTACACCACCGGGAAACGCGTGGGCGAAGAGGATACGGTGCGGAGGGGGCCGAGTCAAACGATGCTGGTCCCCATGGTTGTGCGAGACCGGACCGCCTGGACCATGGATCTCGCCTGAATTTGGCCTCTGGGTGCCACGGGGGGCGGCCTCGCGAGCGTCCATTCGCTGGGAGGATCTCTCGTCGCCGCGACACTGCCGCGGTGGAGCGCCTCTTGGCTTGGCCCTGCCGCACCGTCGGATGCGCCTTCAGGCGGCACTTCGGCGAGCGGACCGCTGCCGACCATCGATGCCGGACGTCGCCAGGAGAGCCCCAACGAAGCAGGCCGGAAGTCCCCACCCACCAAGCCAGCGACGCACGCGCGCGCCTCCACGGCGCTCCACCAAAAGGCCGGCCGGGCCCGGGGCACGCGCCGTGGCCTTCCCAAGGACCTTCGACGCCGCGGACCAGCGCTTCAGGTCGCGCCGTCGCCGCGGTCACGCACAATGGACGGGACCAGCATCGGAGAGGGCGGCAACTTCCTCGCCGCCTCCAGCAACATCCCCAACGCATCGCGCGTCGCGAACTCCCGCACCAGGTCGCGCCCGAGCGCCAAGTACCGCCGCTCGTGCGCCTGCACCACGCCATCGACGCAGAGCGCCAGCCACACGAGACCCACCGGCTTTTCCGCGCTGCCCCCGTCCGGCCCGGCGATGCCGGTGATCGACAACGCCAGGCGCGCGCCGGAACGGCGGGCGGCGCCCTGCGCCATGGCGGAGGCGACTTGGGCGCTGACGGCGCCGTGGGCCTCGAGCAGGGCGGGCAGGACGCCGAGATCGTCGACCTTGGCCTGGTTGGAGTACGTCGTCCAGCCGCGCAGGTAGGCGCTGCTGGCGCCGGGCACGCGGGTGATGCGGGCGGAGACCATGCCGCCGGTGCAGGACTCGGCCAGCGCCAGGGTCGCGCCGCGCGCGCGCAACTCGGCGACCAGCAGGGTCTCGAGGTCGACCTCCCCTTCGGCGTGGATCCACGCGGCGAAGCGCTCGCGGAAG